>JAYSVA010000518.1:0-13175 GCA_043718785.1 Hyphomicrobiaceae bacterium | reverse complement strand
CTAATGGACGATCAATTCAAAGACATCGCGATTATGGCGAAGTTGGAGCCAGCGTTGCTGCAGTTCTGAGCTGCGTCGCCTAGGTTACGCCATCGCCCTTGCCTTATCCGCCAGCCGTTTCATCGCGTGGCGGCTGGCGTCGGGGGTGGTGATGCGTGCATCAAAGGGGATGCGGGCGGCGTGTTCGCCGTTGAGCAGGTCCATACCGTCGGGGTCGCACCCGACGATCCGCCATGGGCCGGGTCCAGCTCCGGCAAGCTTGGTGGCGTAGAGTTGCAAGGTTTCGGCGTGGTCTTCGTTCATGTGGGCCACGATATCAGCTTCGGCAGCGACTAGGGCGCTAGCGTCATCGATGGGCCGCACGATTTGCGCGGCGGACAGGCCGACGATGCGGCCGAAACCGCCGATGAAATGGGAGCGCTCGACGTTGAGCTGATAAAACGCGAAGTCGCCGAAATCGGCGTATTGCGCGGCACTTGGATGCCGGTTCAGGAACCGCATCCGGGCGCTCGGCGATGCGGTCTGCTCAAGGTGCCCGGTCACCGTCACCCGGCCGCCCGCGAGCGGATCGCCAGCAAGACTGGTGGCATCGATCAACAGGCTGGCGCGCGGATCAGCCTTGAGGTTTTGCGTATGCAGTGCCAGGCCAGACAGTAGCAGCACCGGGCGTCCCTCGGGATCGGTGGCGACAGTCACGAGAGATGCGTAGGGATGGCCTGGTGGATGCCCGTCTTTCCCGCCTCGATCTAAAGTAGCAAGCGCGCCTTTCAGCGCCTGACGGACAAGATTTCGGGCGTCGCTCGCCGCATCAGCACCACTTTGCGCCGTTGAATTGGCCATCGCAAACTCCTGATATTGCCACGTTTTTGACCGAGCCCACAGCTCCGGGATGGCCGCGATTTGGTATCTGGCTGCAGACGTGCCATTATTCAGCCAGCATTCAGCGGACATCACGCATGGTATCCGCGCTTCACCTTAGCCACAATTACAGTTCGTAGTGGTGGCCTACCTTGAAGCCATAGGGCGCAAGACATCAACATTGCACGTTCAACTGTGCGCGAACAACTGTCGGGGGCGTAAGCCATGAAAGAGAAGAGCACGATCGTTCTGGTCGACGATGAGCGGAGCATTTTGACCTCCCTGTGCATGGCGCTGGAGGCCGAGGGCTACAAGGTCCGCATTTACAATGACGGCGTTGAAGCGCTGGCGGGCTTGACGGAAGACCCTGCTGATCTCGGTGTATTCGACATCAAGATGCCGCGCATGGATGGCATGGAGCTGTTGCGCCGCGTCCGCCAGATGTCGGATATGCCCGTGATTTTCCTAACGTCGAAAGACGAAGAAATCGACGAGCTATTCGGCCTCAAAATGGGCGCGGACGACTACATCTCGAAGCCATTCTCGCAGCGGCTTGTGGTTGAGCGCGTCAAAGCGATCCTGCGTCGGTTCCAACCGAAAGATCAGGCATCGAGCGCCGCCGAGGCCGCCCGCATTCTGGAGCGCGGCAAGCTGAAGCTCGATCCGGAGCGTCACACTTGCCATTGGGACAATAAGCCGGTGACCCTCACCGTGACGGAATTCTTGATCCTGCAAGCGCTCGCCACTCGTCCCGGCGTCGTCAAGACCCGCGACGCGCTGATGGATGCTGCCTACGATGATCAGGTATACGTCGACGACCGGACAATCGACAGCCACATCAAACGGCTGCGCAAAAAATTCAAGCAGAGCGACGACGATTTCGATGTGATCGAGACGCTGTATGGCGTTGGCTATCGCTTCAAAGAAGCTTGAACAAGGCGACATAGCCAGCGCAACAGCTGCTGGAACTAGTGTGCCAATACGGATACCCGGCACACTTGTTCGGTGGTACCTGTGCTTGTCTGCACGGCCGCGATTAGCCGCGCACGAAGCGCTGACACGAGCGCGATGAATGAGGCACCGATGGCGCTTGACACGGAGCACAACAGCGACAGGTTGGAGGGAGCCGGTCTTCGCCTGCCCCTTGGTCAGCGGCTCGCGTCCTATGGGATTGCGGCGCAGCGGTGGGTCGCCACCTCCGCTGCCGAGCGCTTAGCCATGACGCGAGACGCACTGCACGGCAGCGCCATCGCCGCCGTCTGGGACGTGGCACAGGAACGGGTGTTCACGCCGGTGCTGAGCAAGTTGGGAAGCGCCTGGGCCGCCGTGCTGCGGTTTCCGCCCATCCGCTTTATGTCGGGAAGCTTGGCGCGGCGGATTTTCTTCGCCAACGTTCTGGGCCTCGCCACATTGGTGACCGGCATTCTCGTGCTCAGCCAGCACAATGCCTGGCTGATCGACGCTAAGCGCGAAAGTCTGGTGGCACAGGGCGAGATCATCGCCGCCGGCATCGCTTCGAATGCCGCGATGGACAAGGGGCGCATGGTCCTCGACCCCGACCGATTACCGGAGATCGAAGGCGCGCGAATTCCTTTCCGTACCGACGGGTTTGCCGCCAACGACCTGACGATCCGGCCGGAACTGGTGATGCCGGTGTTGCGCCGCCTGATGCAGTTCAGCAGTACAGTGCGCGCCCGCGTTTATACGCTGGAAGGCAAGCTTGTTGTCGATAGCGCGCACATGCTCCAGCGCGGCCAGATTGCGCGCTCCGAACCTGACGCTGACGCTAAACCACGTGCGAAAACCAACTGGACACGGTTGGTCGAGCGGTTCTTCCGGTTCGGCGGCACGACGTTGCCAGTCTATCAGGAGATCGGCACAGCCGACGGCACAACCTATCCGGAAGTGCGGATGGCATTGAGCAGCGGTGCCACCACGCCGATGCTGTTGCTAACCCAGGACGGCGATCAAATTGTCTCGATTGCTGCCCCGATCCGCCGCGCGGGTGCCGTGCAAGGCGTGCTGCTGCTGTCCAGCAAACCCGGCGAAATCGACAAGATACTCGATGATGAGCGGAACGCTATCTTCGCCATTGCGGCACTGGCGTTGCTCGCTTCCATGCTGGCCTCTCTGTTGCTGTCGCGGACCGTTGCACGGCCGATGCGTCAGTTGTCGGAAGCCGCCGAGCACGTCAGCCATAACATCACGGCGCGGCGCGAACTGCCCGAGTTTAAGGGACGGCGCGACGAAGTTGGCCAGATGGCGACCGCATTTAAGGCGATGACGGCGGCTTTGTACCGACGGATCGAAAACAGCGAGAAATTCGCCGCCGATGTCGCGCATGAACTGAAAAATCCGCTGACCGCCGCCCGCTCGACGGCGGAAAGCCTGACCTATGCCAAGACCGACGCGCAGCGCGATATGCTGGTCAAACAGATCCAGGGTGAGATCCAGCGACTTTCGGGTCTCATTACGGACGTCTCCAACGCCTCGCGGCTCGACGCCGAATTGGCGCGGCAGCAGACGGTGCCCGTCGATCTGTCTCAGGTAGCCGAGAAACTGGTGACGACCTTCCGCGACATCCTCAGCGAGAACGACAAAAACATCGAGCTCGACCTCGCGTCATCTGTGGTGCCGACCCCATTTACAGTCGATGGGCATGAAGGGCGGCTGGCGCAGGTTGCCACCAACCTGATCGACAACGCCCTCTCGTTCTCACCATCCGACGGCAAAGTCTTTGTCCGCCTCAAACGACTGGGCGATATCGTGCAGCTCGCGGTTGAGGATCAGGGGCCCGGTATCGAAGAAGACAAGCTGGAGACGGTGTTCACACGGTTCTACACCTACCGCCCAACCGCCCAGAGCAGCCGTGGCCGCAATTCGGGACTGGGCCTGTCAATCAGCCGCGAAATTGTGCTCGCGCACGGCGGCACGGTGTGGGCCGAGAACCGCTATGCCGATGACGATAAAGGCCACGAGAAACGGATTGGCGCACGTTTTGTCGTCCAAATTCCTGCCAACCGGCCAGCAGTGACCCATCGGAGTTTGACCAACCGTGCCTGGCGTTGACCGCTCAATGCACACATCACGGCCGGAGGATGCATCGGACCGGATTCAAGTGCACGGCACAACCATCGCCATACGTGCGGCAATCGGCGATGACGCCCAGCCTACCTGGGTTGCGGCGATGATCCGCGGCCCTTCGGGCAGCGGTAAATCAGACTTGGCGTTGCGTTGCTTAGTCCAACCGCTCAACGCGTTGTTCCCGGCCCCAGCTCAAGCGCTGGGCGTCCGTCTGGTTGCCGATGACCGCACAGTTTTGGCGATGACCTCGCCCTCAGCCGCAACCGTGGTGACAGCCAGTGCACCGCCATCGATTGCTGGACTGCTGGAAGTGCGCGGACTTGGGGTTGTCGCGGTGCCGCACATCCCCGAGGCCCGGCTCATTCTCATCGTGGATCTTGTCGCTCCTGCTGAGGTAACACGCTACCCGGCTCTTGAACGCACGCCAATCGCCCTTATTTCCAGTGTGGCGGAGTTGCCACGCTACGTGATGACACCATTTGAGGTCGCCAGCCCGTTAAAACTTCTGCTGGCACTGGCCCGAACAGCATCGACCGGTTGCCCGGTCGGAGCTGATGCAGCAAAACATCACTGTTTACCAGAAGGACAGTAGTTCTGAGGCAATTGAGGATTTCCCTTGCCCGCGCCTGAAACCCTTGCCAATCATCCGAACGAAATAATCGTACGTTCAGTACGTTGTTGTCAAACTCCTGCCCCGGCGTTGCAGCGGAACCGATAACCCGATGATCGGACTGGTAATAGTTACACATGGCGGCCTCGCGAACGAGTTTCGTGCTGCGGTCGAGCACGTGGTCGGGCCGCAGACCCAGCTCGAAACCATTTCGATCGCGCCGGAAGACGATGCCGAGGCACGCCGCAGCGACATCCTCAATGCCTGTCGTCGCGTTGACTCTGGCGACGGCGTGATATTGCTCACGGATATGTTTGGCGGCACCCCTTCGAACCTCTCGATTTCTGTGATGGATGATGCCAACGTGGAGGCAATTGCTGGCGTCAACCTGCCTATGCTGATCAAGCTTGCGACAATCCGTGCGGACAACACGCTCCGCAAGGCCGTCGATCTAGCCAAGGACGCTGGCAAGAAGTATATCATCGTCGCCAGCCAGGTGCTCTCGGGCGAGTCCTGAGCGTGGCGGCAAAAGCCGCTAGTTCGGGAGTTCAGTCATGGCAGACGATAGCCGCGTCGATGGAAACGACAGTCTTTCGGCGGAACCGCCAATCGTTTCGAGCGCGGCACCAGCAACCACTTGCTCAGCTCTTGTCACCATTCGTAACCGCAAGGGACTGCACGCCCGGGCATCGGCAAAATTCGTCAAGTGCGCTGAAATCTACGACGCGGAAGTGGTTGTCGTCCGTGATGGCCAATCGGTCGGCGGCACTTCGATCATGGGTTTGATGATGCTGGCGGCAGGTCCCGGTTCGGTTCTGTCAATCCAGGCCGAGGGAGCTGATGCAGGGCCCGCGCTAGCCGCCCTCATCGCCCTGGTTGAAGACGGCTTTGGCGAAGACTGCGTCGATTAATCCATATCTGGAACGAAAATGGGCACCCGCAGGTGCCTATGGCTCGTTTTGGCGGTTAGGTGTCGTTCACGCCATCACTGGGTCAAGCGCAGCTTCGTCAGCTGCAGACCGATATCGCGAAACGCTCCCTTCAGACCCAGTGCCGTTTGCTCGGGCGTACCGGTGTTGACGTTATAGAATTTGAACACCACCGAACCATCTTCGATCATGTGATTGGAGGAGCATTCTTTCAGCGTCGTGGTCGCCACGTCCCGCTCAGCCTCACTCAATTCATTCAAACCAAACCCAACGGTGTAGACGGTAATGCCTGCGGCTTTCATTTCCCGGCAAACCTTCTGGGCATAGTTTGACATCAGCTCGGCATTCTGTCCGCTCCAGTTGCGATAGGTGTTGTACACTCCATCGGTCAACAGCACCGCGATTTTCTTTAGCTTCGGTGCTCCTGACGCCGTCGTTTCGTCCAGATCAGCGTAAGATCCGGCTCGGCTTTCATCTGGCCAGACGTCGCCCCAGTTCGGCGAGAGCATGTACCAAGCCCACTGCGTTGCCATGGCACCGCCAGTCGGCCCATAAGCCTCAAACCCGTTGATCCGATCAAGTAATGCGGACTTATCTGACGTCAACGGCATAATGATATTGTTGACTGGACTGCCCCAGCAGGAGCCGCTGTCGTTATAACTCCCGCTTTGCCATGCGTCGGCTTTCCGGTCCGCAGGCGGGGCATTCTTGTTATTGACAGGCCCCTTTCCGGTCCCCCAGTTCGGTTTGATATCCGAACTGGATTCACTTGCTGGCATGCGGGTGCCGTCGGCGGCATTCAGCCAGACGTCAATGCCTGGCTTGGCATCCGACAAATTCCACTGCAGGTCGTTCGTACCGTTGCTGGTCCAATAATCCCACTGCGGCTGTCGGAAGCGATCCGTGACACACGGAGCCACTTGCAAGTTTACTTTTGGGAATACGTACTTACCCTCAGGGCACGTCCAAGTTTGTCCGCCCGATCCGCCGCCCTCCGATGTGCCACCGGAACCTGGTGTCCCTGACACCACCCAGCCCGAACAATCCCATGCCGTCCCGGTATAGTACCGATCGAGGTTCGTCAGTTTTTTCATCATCTGCGCACCCTCGGCGGAGCCATCCGCCCCAACACGGATCCGGTGCGCGAACGGAACCAGGGCAACGCGCGATGTCGTTGTGGTCTGGTCGTCCCACACAACAAGGTTGATCAGATCGGCCGCAGCCTTCTTGAGCGCATCGATCTTGGGACCAGAGGAACACGGCTCCACCCCGGCAGGACACATGGACCCCGTTAGATCGAGCATCAGCGAAATTT
The DNA here is from genome assembly GCA_043718785.1 of Hyphomicrobiaceae bacterium. Lineage (GTDB taxonomy): Bacteria > Pseudomonadota > Alphaproteobacteria > Rhizobiales > Hyphomicrobiaceae > JAYSVA01. Next base: position 6,379 of record JAYSVA010000518.1, on the reverse strand, counting down.
CTAAATTGCTATCGTTGGCACCGCCAAGCGCCACCGAGGCCGAAGCGCGTGGCTTCACCGGCAACGTCGACAACCCGATCAATGTCAGGAAGGGCGTTGAAACTTTGCCTTCACCCGCGACTTTCCAATCATTGAGTGACGCACCCGACACAAAACGGATATCGCCGTTTGTCACATCAGCAGACTTCATTTTATCATAGTGCTCAGTCGCCGCAGTTATGGCCTGTGCACTATCGCCAGTCAGCTGGGCGACGCGGCTAGCTGCCAAGAGTGCGGCGTCGACAGCATTCTGCGTCTGATGACGGGCAGACACCCACCGACCATAGTCGAGGGCGGCGCCAACGCTCGCGCTTAAAATCAGCAGCGCAAATCCAAAGACCACCGAGAGACTGCCGTGGGCATCCCTCTTTAAAAGTGCGAAGGTGCGGAAGCAACTGGTGTTCACACATTGCTTTGTCATGTTGATACCCTCGCGAATTGCCTCAGAACTGGAGACGCCGCCGTTTTATGTTCTTCAAAATACCATCAAATTGAAAACACCGACTTAATCGAATGCGTTAATTATTCCTGAGAAACCGACCTAGTCATCATGCCTTTAAAAAATCAGGAGTACCGCCTGGACGCTTGTAATTGTCTGAACCACCTGTTGATCGGTTGTTCCGGAGATGAAATAGAAAAAAGGAGGCGTTAGGAACGCCTCCTTTATGGTCGTTTTGTCTTCACGCCGCCGATTAACGGGTCAAGCGCAGCGTGCTGATCTGCAGAGCAATGTCGCGGAATGCGGCTTGCAATGCTGTCGGTGTAGCGGCGTTATAGAAGCTCTTGACCGTTGTGGTGGTGTCGATCGTGTGTGACGATGCACAGTCGGTCAACGTGTTGATTGCACTCTGGTCACTGCCCAATGCGAAACCAATCGTGTAGACTTGGATGCCTTTATTCTTCATCGCCGTGCACAGCGCTTTCGCTTTCGTCTCGATGGCTGTTTCACCCACCCCCTGCTGATGGGTGTTATAGACACCGTCCGTCATTAGGATCACGATTTTGCGAAGTTTTGGCTTTCCAGCTTCATCCAACTCAGTAAGATTGCTGTAAGAAGCAGGCTTGGCGTCACCCGTAAAAATGTTGGCCCACTCCGGTGAGATCAAGTGCCAGGCCCAGGCCGTGCCGAGAGCGCCTGCCGTGCCGTTTTTGCCGATCATACCGTCAATTGCCGTTTTCAGAGCGGTTTTGTTGCTCGTCAGTGGCTGGATCGGGGTGGATTCACCACAGGTGGACGTGGCCTTGTTCCAAGGCACCATTGTTGGGTTGTTCGCTGCGACGATGGCCGAAGTGAGCTGTTGACCAGCCTGTGGCGCGCGCTTCAAACCAGCTGGCGACACATCGGTGAATTCATTCTCACCAATACGTTCGACAACACACGGTGCAGCAGGCTGTGCAACAGTGCCATAGATCGGGCCCACGCCGTATTGTGAGTTATTCCTGCAGCTATCCCGCAGTCTGCCGTCTCTATAGCAGCTCGAAGGATACGAGTAGCTGGTATAACCCACAATCGGGAAGTGGGTCGCTGTATCGCCAGCCACGCCTTCATTGGTGACTGCGTGGAAGTATTTGCCGACGTTGACGGTGTTAGCGAATGGGGCGATTGCAACCCGCGACGTGAACTTCGACTGATCTTTCCAGACCACGATATCGATGAGATCTTTTGCAGCAGCCTTTAATGCGTTTAGCTTTTCGCCGCTATTGCATGGCTGCTGATACTGATCGCCGATTTTATCGCACATCGAACCAGTGGTATCGAGCATCATGCTGATTTCGATGTTGGTCCCGGTGTTCCCAGTACCGCTGGCACCACATGTCGGGCCAACGCAGGAACCGGAAACGGTCGCCGCATCAGGAATAGCAGCGAGCTTTTCGATCCCAACCAAGCTGAGGAATGGCGTTGCAACAGTGACTCCGCCAGTCGCATCAATGCTGGTGTTGATGCCCGTTGGCGGCACAAACTTGATGTTGTCCTCTAACGTGAATTTCGACTTCTGAGCGGCGTAAACCTGATCAGCGGCTGCAACAGCCGCAGCGGCGGTGCCACCGACCTGAAGTATCCGACCACCTGCTAACGAAGCGGCGTCCAGGGCTTTCTGTGTCTGGTGGCGGGCGTTGATCGCGCGACCGTAGTCGATAGCACCGCCAACGACGGAAGCCGTGACCATCAAGGTGAGGCCAAAGATCACACCGATATTACCGGACTGATCAGCACTAAAAGATTTGAGGCGTTGGGCAGGAGACGCCGACAAATGCGCAGCGCTTCCCGATAATCGTTCGATGGTTGGTACCTTGAGAGATGTCATGACGCTTTCCTGTGTGTTTATTGTTCTTGCCACACAGGCAAATTACCCTTCGGATATGTTCACATCCGTAAAACAACCGTTTGCATTTTATCTAACGCAAGCGTTCTGCCAGCATGGATAATTCATGGTAATATTATTAGTGTCATTTTTATCGTTCTTATTTGATCGTCCACGCTCTGCATCTCACGCATTACCCAAGCCTGCGAATGAGGGTTGCGGCCAGCGTCTCCCAGGTCCAATGGTGACGGGCTTTTTCGCGGGATCACAACATGCAAAAGTCCATCACTGAAGCCAATGCCACTGACACGACGAGCCGTCCAACTGCGCCGACGTCTCAGTCCGCAGCGCTGCCGGTTGTGCTGGCGTTGAGCTTCGCGCACCTGCTGAATGACATGATGCAGTCGTTGTTGCCGGCGATTTACCCCATCATCAAAGGCAAGTATGGGCTTGATTTCGGGCAGATCGGCCTGATCACCCTGGCGTTTCAGTTAACAGCATCGCTGCTGCAGCCCGTCGTCGGGATCGTTACGGACCGTCACCCGCAGCCGTATTCCGCCGTGGCAGGCATGGCCAGTACGTTGCTGGGCCTGTTTGCGCTGGCACACGCAACCAGTTTCACTGGGCTGTTGGTCGGCGCCGCTTTCGTTGGTACGGGATCGTCGATCTTCCATCCGGAGGCCACGCGGATGGCGCGGGCGGCGTCCGGCGGACGGCATGGCTTCGCACAATCATTGTTCCAGGTCGGCGGCCAGACCGGCCAAGCGATTGGCCCGCTATTGGCGGCCTTTATTGTTGTTCCCGGCGGGCAGGAAAGTCTGGCGTGGTTCTCATTGGCGGCGCTGCTGGCGATGATTGTGCTGTTCCAGGTCGGCACCTGGTATCGGCGTCGCCCCAAGGCAGCGGCCAAAGCGAAGGGCGCTAACAGCGCCACAGGCAGTATCGTCCGGCCCGTATCGCTGCTGTGGCCGATCACCATCTTGGTCGCACTGATGTTCTCGAAAAGCGCCTATACCTCGAGCATCGGTACATATCTGACGTTCTATCTGATCGAGAAGTTCCAGGTCTCCGTTCAGACCTCGCAAATGCTGCTGTTTGTTTTCCTGGTTGCGCAGGTGTGTGGATCACTGATTGGCGGCCATATCGGCGATCAGGTCGGCCGTCACCGGATCATCTGGTTCTCGATCCTCGGCGCGCTGCCGTTCACGCTGCTGCTCCCGTATGCCAGCTTCGCCACCACCGTCGTGCTTATTGTGATCATCGGCATGATTATGGCCAGCGCCTTCCCGGCGATCCTGGTCTACGCCATGGACTTAATGCCCGGCAAAGTCGGCACCATCGCTGGCATCTTCTATGGCGTCACCTTCGGTTTGGGGGCGTTGAGTGCGGCGGCGCTCGGCCGGGTGGCTGACCAAACCAGCTTGGCGACGGTCTACCATATCTGCGCCTACCTGCCGCTCATCGGCCTAGTGACGTGGTTCCTGCCGAAACTAGAGACAAAGCCCGCTTGATTAGAATTGCGGTTGGCTTTCCCAAATCATCGGCTCACCCGATACAGGGTGCGCGAAGCTGAGGCGGCTGGCGTGCAGCAGCAGCCGATCAGCTTGGGCCTGAATTTCTGGCACGGCATAAAGCTGATCGCCCAAGATCGCATGGCCGATGGCTTGGAGATGAACCCGCAACTGGTGCGTTCGCCCTGTAATCGGCGCAAGTTCAAGGCGCGTGGTCTCAGTGGCCGCGTCATACCTCACGACGCGATAGTGCGTGCGGCTGGGTTTCCCGCCCTGCTCGTCAATCCATTGTCGTGGCCGGTTCGGCCAATCCGGGCCGATGGGCCGATCAATCAGCTGCCATTCTAACAGTGGCGATGCTTCCACTTCGCCAGCAACGACTGCAATATAGCGCTTTTCCACGACCCGGCTCTCAAAGGCCCGGTTGAGTTGCTGTTGCACCACCGCACCACGCGCCATGACCAGCAGCCCCGATGTCGCCATATCCAGTCGGTGCACAATCAGCGCCTCGGGGTAACGGCTCTGGACACGGGTACTGAGGCAGTCCTGTTTGTCGTCACCTTTGCCGGGGACCGACAACAGACCGCTCGGCTTGTTGAGGACCAGAAGCGTGCTGTCCTCGAACACTAGGTCAATTGGCAGATCGACGGTCACGCTCAGCTCATGCCCATGATGATCGGCACCAGCGACGCGACCAGCAATAGGGCCATGGTGATGTTGAAGATGCGCACCTTCGCGGGGTCTGTCAGCCAGCGGCGCAGGCCAACCCCGAACATCGTCCAAAGGCACACGGTCGGGAAGTTGACGACGGTGAACACGCCCCCCACCACAAGCAGGCTGTGGGTGTAGGCGGCGGCGACGGTGTAAGCGGAGATGGCACCCAGCGCCATGGTCCAGCCCTTCGGATTGACCCACTGAAACGCGCAGGCACCGAGGAAGGACAGCGGTTTGCCCACGGCTTCGGAGCCGTCTTGGGACAGTGGCTGAGACGTCGCGATCTTCCACGCGAGCCATAGCATGTAGACCACGCTGACGACCTTGAGCGCCAGATAAGTCGGCGGATAGAGCGTGAAAATCTGTCCGATGCCCAATCCGACAGCAACGATCATCCCGCCAAAACCGAAACTGATGCCGAGCATGTGCGGGATCGTCTTGCGGAACCCGTGGTTCACGCCCGAGGCGAGCAGCATCATATTGTTGGGGCCTGGCGTCACTGACGTCACGAACGCGAACAGGACCAACGCCGCTAGCAGGTCAGAGGATAGCATGCGCAGCTCCAACAAGGTCAGTATTCCTGACCTATATTAGCGTTGAAGCCTGCAAACAACAATCGGCGCTGGATCTTAAGGTTGCCAAGTATTTTTGTCCGGCAGACTCACAGGGAACCCTGCCATCGCGTCGAGCGGGATCGTGGATACTTGTGGCTCGACGTCAGCAAAAAGGTCAGCGAGTTCGCTTGCATGTCGAAGGGCCTCCCGATTATCACCGGTTGCTTCATCAAAAAAAGACAACTTGTCTCGCACCTGCTCAATTAGTGACATTTTGTCGTTACCTTTCATCACCTCAACTCCACACTATGATGATGCAGAAAAAATGACATACCAAGGCGATCAGTGTAGCTGGTCAGCGGGTCATTGTAACCACGTATTGCGGCTAACAGCTGATCGTCACCGGAGTAGTCATCTATCTCAAGCCTGAGTCGGTTAAGCTTGCGTAAATCCAACGCCCGCCCATGCGAATGCCATGTTTTATGATTCGCGAGTTCGTCCGCGATTGTTTTCGCCCTGGCCTCTTTCTCAGCGACTGTGACCGATGCCCCCGGATTGGTAGTGCGATGTGTCGTCCAGTTTTTGAACTTGTATTCAACTAACCAGTCGCGCATCAAATCAACGGACAAATCCCGAGCTTGCTCAAAAAGAGCCAGTTTCGCCAAATCCAAACTTTTTAACAGCACAACGTCAGCCGGGGCAAGCTGGCCCTTTGCTGTAATTTCAGCAACTTTATCAAGGTATCCCATAGCAGCCACATAGCCACTGCCATCAGGTGTCAACACCTGAGGATCGATGGGTCCAAGTGCCGACGAATAATCCATAAGAATCTTGTCACCCGACATACACATTACGGTACCTGCAGACATAGCCGAATCTGGCACAACAAAATTGACAACTGCATAGTGTTTCCGAATGACCGTAACGAACCGCTCTGTAGTCTCAACGGAACCGCCAGGCGTGCGAAGAATCACGGAAAGCGCTCGCTCACCAACATTGAATTTTCTGGTACTTTTGGAGACAACCTGCTCAACAAAATTTCTGAACTGACGGAAATATTGTGGTCTAATCTGACCGAAATAGCAGATGACGTCTGAGTTCAGCTTATCTTCGAGTTCTTTAGCTTTGCTATTGATGTGCTCCAGAATGTTTGTGTCAAGGTCACTAGTGTCCGGTTTACTTAGTAGTTGACAGGTTTAGTGCATTGTTTCGAATGAAATTTCGGCCTCGAATTCGTGGTGTCGATTTGAACGTCCTG
>JAYSVA010000517.1:0-5492 GCA_043718785.1 Hyphomicrobiaceae bacterium | reverse complement strand
TGATGGCGTTTGCGGGCCTGCACGAGTCGTGGGGCGGGGCCGACGGTAGCGAGATGGAGACGACGGCGATTATTACGGTCGCGGCCAATGCAACCGTTGCCGCCATCCATGATCGGATGCCGGCCATCCTGACGCCGTCTCAGTTTGACGCGTGGCTCAACTGCCGCGCGGTCGATGTTGCGGCGGCCGTGAGCATGCTGTTGCCCGCCGCAGATGACGTGCTGGCGATCAGGGAGATAAATTCTGCGGTGAATAATTCTCGCAACGAAGGTCCGGAACTTCATGCTTTAATTAGTAAAAACAACAGCAACGGTGAACTTTTTTAACCAAGTCCACGCATTGTTGCCCTTACGGGAAACGCCGAATCGCTGCGTGATTGTGCGGTGTGCGCTGTTTGTAGCCTGATCGGCGTGGAGTGGCATTGACCAAAACTTGCAAGATCGGTGAAGTCGATCTCGAAAAGACCAAAGATTTCAGGTACTATACTAGCAGAGCTGCTCTCAACCGCCGATTGAGAGCATGGACTTGAGTGGCAGTAATTTGGACAAGTGTCAGATTGGGACATGCTGCAAGCGCCGGACGCGAGCACAAGGTTCCTGGCACAAAGGATGAAGCCGATGGGTTACAGAGGTGATGATCTCGACTTGCGCACGCCCGAGCGTTGGGGTGGCAAAGATCTGACCAGGGATCTGGCACGGGTCGCGGGCGAGCCGTTCTATGTCGATGACACGGTGCTGGCCTGCTGCAACCATGCGTTTGATTTGGCGCTCGCGCATCGCGCCGCTGAAGTACGCATTGAACACCTGCTGAACGCGCTGACCCGCACCGATGCTGCCGCCAGCGTGCTGGAGCGCCGCGGTATCAGCGTCGCGCTGCTGCGCCGTGAAAGCGCCACCGCGATTGCCGCCGACAGCGCTTTCGCCACGTCCGGTGCAGCGATCCGGGTTAACCCGCGCCGCTCCGCCGAATTCGAAGATGTCCTGCGGCTGGCAGCTGAACGCGCCTATCCGCGCCGGGGCGCTGTCAACGTCGAAGATATGCTGGTCGCGATGTTCGATATGAGCCGCGATATTCCCGGCATTGCCATGTTGCGCCGCCATGCCTCGGGCTGGTCCGCGCGTGAGCTATCGACCCCAGTGCCAACCCAGCCGTTTTTCGCCAGCGAGCCGCGCCAGAGCTTGCCGCCGGTGCCGCAAGTTCCCGCCTCCGCGTTTGGTGGCTCCATGACGGATTCGGTGCAGAACACGCGAATTGAGCAGCTCGAGCGGATGATCCGCGACCTGTCGCAGGAACAAACGAACGAGCGCAAAACTTTCGCGGCGCTGATCAACGAGCTACAACGCGAAACGCTGACACAGCGCGACGATACTGGCCGGTTCCGGGGTAACTTGAACGACCGCTTGCAGTCGCTGGAGCACGCGCTGACATCGCGCGAAAGCCTAATGCAGGGGCCGCAGATCTTTGACCGGCTCGGCTCGGTTGAGCGCAACGTGGAAATGAAGTTCGGCGAGCTTGGCCGCGCCTGGTCGACGCTGGGTGACCGGCTGCAGTCGATTGAGCACATGGTCAGCAATGTGCGGCCAGAACCACTGCAGATCCCCGTGGCTCTGATGGACCGGTTGCAGAACGTCGAAGGCCTGGAGCGCAAGCTCGAGGATATCGGCCGCGCCTTCTCGGCGGTGCTGGATCGCCTGAACGGGTTGGACCGCACGATGGCGACACGTCCTGCTGGTGCGACCGCCGCTGTGACGATGCAACCCGTGATGGACCGATTGGCCTCGCTGGAGCGCACATTGACGGCACGGCCGCTGCCGGTGGTCGATATGGAGCCGTTGCACGACCGCATGACCCAGCTGGAGCGTGCGCTCGCCGGTCGGCAGGCCGTGGATCTGGCCCCGCTGCACGAGCGCCTGACGGCGATTGAACGCACCATCACCTCGCGCCCCGTGCCGACGATGGATCTGTCTGCTGTCAACGAGCGGATGGCTGGCATCGAGCGGGCGATTGCCCGTTATCCGGTGCCGCAGCCCGTCGACATGAGCCCGCTGTTCGAGCGCCTCAATGTCATCGAGCAGCGCACCAGTGAAGCTGGTCGCTTGTCATCAGGTCTCGGTGAGCGCCTGGGCCAATTTGAGCGGACCATGCAAACAACGCTGCAAACGACGCTGCAGGCCAGCACTGGTGGCGCGTCCGATGGGTTGTCGGATCGCCTGAAGTCCATCGAAGAGATGCTGCTGTCGCATCAAGTCGAAGTTGGCCAGCTCACCGGCTCGATCACCACCGAGCTGCAAGGACTGTCCCGCGACGTGCGCGGTAACTCCGGCATGGGCGAGCGTATTCAGTCGCTGGTCGGTGACCGGCTGCAGAGCTTCGCGTCGAACTTTGACCGTCAGGGATCGGATATCGTCACGGCGATTGCTAGCCCGCTCAGTCAGCGGATGGCCAGCCTGTCGGTGGAAGTGCAGGCGCGCGACGAAGATATGGTGCGGGCGGTCTCGCTGATCGGCGACAAGCTTGCGGGCGTTGAAAAGACGTTGGCGGTATTCGGTCAACGCACTATCGACACCCACACGGCGCACGGCCGCGATCTGATCGAAGTGCACGATGCGCTGGTCAAGCTCAACAGCAACCAGCAGACGCTGGCAGCCTCGATGGACCAGTGGCGCCTCGACACCAACAACGACCTGACCTTCATGTCGACCCGCCTGGATGGCATGGAGAAGAACGTCGCGAAACCAGTGCAAATGCTGGAGACGCTGTCGTACAATGTCCAAACGCTGCAGCGCACGACCGTCAAACGCGAGGAGCAGCGCAGCCGCTTCCGCCAGTGGCTGATGGGCACCGACGACTGGTACGCCGCCAGCTGGGAACAGAACGGCGCACTGACCCGCAACAACGGCGCGAGTTATGTGCAAGCCAACGGCAACGTCGAACCCGTAGCTGATGACCATCACCCGGTGCGGTAATGGGCGGTGAGATTTTTGGGCTGAACGGGGATGCGCACAATGTGGCGTCCGCGTCGTACTTGGCATTCTCCGACCATTAATGGGATGCTGTCTCCAGTTTCTCGTTGCCGTCGGCGTTGGTTACCAGCACCTTGAAGCTGGCGAAGTTGGCGTCGCCGACGCTGAGGCGGCCGTCGTGGTTGGTGTCGAAGACGTTGGCCAGCGCCTGCATGTCGTTGCGCGCGGTTGGGTCCCAATCGGTGAACACGACCTGGTTGCGCTGCGTGATCTGGCCGTTGCCCGCGAGGTCGAGCACCAGCACGCCGTTGCCGGCGCCAGCCCAGGCGGTGCGGTGCTGATAGCCGTCGCCTGCCATGTCGAAGAACGTGTTGCTCTCGCTCCGCGCCGTGATGCGGATGCCGGTACCCGCGAGGTCGAGCACGATCGGGTAGCCGCTGCTGCTGCTTGAACTTGAGCTGGATGACGGGGTTGGCGTCGGAGCGGGCGTGGGCGTCGGGGTTGGTGTCGGCGTCGGGGCCGTGGTCGTGGTCGTTGTTGTGCCGCCAGGATTGCCGAGCGGGTCAACCGAGCCCGTGTAGCCTTCGACCACATTCGGCGACGTGGTCCCGGTGCCGGAGGTTCCCCCGGTCGTGCCGCCGCTGCTTGGCGTGTACGGCGTGTAAGTGTTGAAGGCGCCGTTGTTGGCGGCCCAGCCCTGGCTCAGGTTGATGTTCGGATTGAACCCGTCCGCCGCCAACGCCGACTGCCCGCCCGCATTGCCGTTGTTGGCCAGCGAAATCGGCTGCGCCCCCGGCACCGGATCGCCATAGTACCCGCCAATCGACAGCGTCGGCGTGCCGACGTTTAGGCCGTCTCCTGCGTCATTCATGGGACCGCCAAGCCTCATCGCCGGGGGTACGTTTTCCCAGGTCTGCGGTTGCGGCCAGACGTAATCGCGGGCATATTTTTGTTCTGCCGGATTGCCTCGCGATAGACTGTCCAGATAGTCTTGCGAATCTTCGTACGCTCCTTTAGCCCGAACTATTGTGTCGGAATAACCCTGTCGCATCGCCATCAGTCCATGCATCGAATTCCAGTAGTCTTGACTCTTGTCGCCACCACCCTCGATCCGATTGGCAACACCAAAGGCAACCTCGGACAACCCCATGGTCTCGCCAGCTTGGCTAGCGCGTATACCAATTTGGTAGTTTCCTATGTTTGTGAACGCCGGTATTTGGTAGTTGGAGGCACCAGGCTCTCCAGCAGCCCCCCACTTGTCTTGATACTGCGGATCGAATGGCCCGATTTTTGGGGCAAAGAGCGCAAGCCCTGATGGCACGATATCCGCTCGATCAAGCATGCCCACAAAAGCTACAGCATTGGCAGGAATATCCGCTGGGCTTACCAAATAGTTATTTGGATTTTCAAGAATTGTACCATTTGTATCGGAATACAGACGCGGCTGTATCGGCTCCTGATTCGCGTCACGGTATGGAGTTATTCCCGCCGCACGGACAGAATCTACAACCGGCGTACCATACAAGGTCAAATAAGTTGCAGGATAATAAGTTCCTCGGTTGTCTCTGACGTAAAAGAGACCCATCCCGCCATAGTTCATAAGGTCGCTCATTGTCTTGTCCCTTGGTTGAATTTGTGTTGTGCACTCATCTGCCGTCGTATCCGCAGGCAATCACAGAGTACATAGATGGCTCTATTCGACGGACATTGACGCGATAAATCCCGCGTTCGCGAAGAGATTTCGATTTCGGGAAATTCCAAGCCCAGCCAAAGTTTCCATATCCGATCCCGGAAACATCGCGCTCGACGTCACCTGACGCATCTTTCAGCAACATGCACCAGCAGGGAGAATCTGCTATTGAGGCAGGACGCGGAGGCGAACACGCCTCCCTCAAATTAATCAGCGCAGGTGCTCGCGCAGAGTCGTATTCGAGCTTACTTTTTAAATATATGTCTTTGATCGCCGAATGACATCGGCCGGGATGAATGTATGGATCGTGACTGAGTACGATTGTGCCGGTCAACCAAATAGCTGGAACAATCAGCGCCGTGACTATTACCAAATTTAAGGTGCGCGGCATAACTTCATTCCAACTAATTCGGACGCAACCCGCCACGGGATGCTCACGCTTCTTTTTCGTGATTGTTCGGTGCCGACTACGTCTTGTTTTTGAGAGATGCTATCAATTCCCGATAACTACGTTCTGCCACTACCCCTCCATCGTCATCGCATCCTGCATATCGGCGCTCCCTGGCGCGAGGGCCATGGGGGCGCGGATGCCGGGCAGGAGGGCGCAATCGAACAGCTGCGGGATGCCCCCGTTGGGATGAGGCGTGCCGAAGCGGACCCACTCGACGATGCTGCCGTGGCGCAGATCGATGACCACCAGCCCGCACCACGGCTCCGCTTTCTTGGCTTCGAGGTTGGTGCCGAGTTCCAGGCCCTGGAGGCGACCGCGCTTCGGCAACGACAGGGTCGCCACCGCGTAGTCGCCATGGAACACAAGCCCGCGCAGAAGAGAGTATTGG
>JAYSVA010000516.1:0-5495 GCA_043718785.1 Hyphomicrobiaceae bacterium | reverse complement strand
TGCCGCCACCCCCGGCACCATCGTCGTCGGCTACCGCCACCCCGGTGTGGACGGCAACGCTGCCACCCGCGCCATCCTCGCTCGCGCCGAAAAGGTGTTCGCTGGGATTGTGCAGGCGGCGGTGAAGTAAACTTCGCTGCCGCTGCTGCGCCACCACCCCATCACCCCATCACCCCATCGCCTCCAGTTCGTCGATCATGCCGGAGATGACGTCGAGGCCTTTGGTCCAGAAGGCGGGGTCGCTGGCGTTGAGGCCGAACGGGGCCAGCAGCTCGGTGTGGTGCTTGGAGCCGCCGGCGCGCAGCAGGTCGAAGTACTTGTCGACGAAGCCTGGGTGAGCGTCCTGGTACAGGCCGTACAGCGAGTTCACCAGGCAGTCGCCAAACGCGTAGGCGTAGACATAGAACGGCGCGTGAATGAAGTGGCCGATATAGGCCCAGAACACCTCGTAGCCGGGCTTGAACTCGATGGCCGGGCCCAGGCTCTCGGCCTGCACGCTCATCCACAGCGCGTTGATCTGATCCGACGTTAGTTCGCCGTCCTTGCGAGCCTCATGGATTTTGCGCTCGAACTTGTAGAATGCGATTTGGCGGACGACGGTGTTGAGCATATCCTCAACCTTGCCTGCCAACAGCGCTTTGCGCTCCTTTTTGTCGGTGGTCTGCGCCAGCAGCGCCCGGAACGTCAGCATCTCGCCAAACACTGAGGCGGTTTCAGCCAAGGTCAGCGGCGTATTTGACAGCAATGGCCCTTGGCTGGCCGCCAGCACTTGATGCACGCCATGGCCCAGTTCATGCGCCAAGGTCATGACATCGCGCGATTTGCCCTGATAGTTGACCAGCACATACGGATGCGAGGACGGCGTGCACGGATGGGCGAACGCGCCTGACGCTTTGCCCGGCCGTGTTGGCGCGTCGATCCAGCGCTTGTCGAAGAAATCCCCGGCAATGCGGCCCATTTCCGGCGCGAACCCGGTGTAGGCGTCCATGACCATCGCGCGGGCTTCCGACCACGGGATGACGCGCTCCGGCTTATCGGGCAGCGGCGCGTTGCGGTCCCAGTGGGCGAGCTTATCCATGCCCAGCCACTTCGCCTTCATCGTGTAATAGCGATGCGACAGCCGCGGATACGACGCCGTCACCGAGGTCACCAACGCTTCGACCACCGGCGCTTCGACGCGGTTCGCCAAGTGGCGCGAGTCCGCGATGTCCTTGAAGCCGCGCCAGCGGTCGGAGATTTCCTTGTCCTTGGCGAGCGTGTTGGTGATCTGCGTGAACAGCCGGATATTGTCCTTGAACGTCACGCTCAGCGCTTCGGCGGCGGCCTGCCGCTTGGCGCGATCCGGGCTGGTCAGGAAGTTCAGCGTGCGCTCCAGCGGCAGCGGCTCGGCTTCACCGGCCACCTTGAAACGCAGCGCACTCATCGTATCGTCGAACAGCCGGTTGAAGGCTGCGCCCGCCGTCTGGCTTTTCTCGTGGAACAGCTGTTCCAACTTCTCGTCGAGCTGATGCGGCTTTTCCTTGCGCAGATCCGCCAGCCACGGCTTGTACTTGGCCAGGGCTGGAACCGTCAGCGCGTTAGCCAGATCGGCATCGTCGATCAGATTCAGCTCAAGCTCGAAGAAGATCAGGTCCGCCGAGATGTTGGTCAGCTTCTCCGAGGTATCGCCGTAGAACTTGGCGTATTCCGGATGCGACTGGTCGCCCGCCCGCAGCAGCCCAGCATAGGCCCCGAGCCGCCCGAGCTTGTCAGCCAGATCCTCATAGGCCTTGATCGCCTCAGCCAGTTTGGCACCATCGCCGCCGATGACCTTCAGCTTGCCCTGATAGCGCTGCTTCAGATCAGCAGCAATCTTCGCCGATGCCGCGAAATCCTGGGCTATTTCGGCGGCGTCGTGACTGGCATAGAGATCAGCGAGGTTCCAGGTTGGCATCGCGCCAAGATCGGCCGCAGGGGCACTCGAGGCTGCGGAGGCGGCGAACGGGGCAAGCGTTGGGAAGGTCATGCACGGCTCCAGTGTGGGGGATTTCAAATCACTTGCTATTGTGCGGTGCGATGGCGCGCGGATCAAGGCCGCTTTGCAGCAAGATTTCCGTAACCATGAACAACGATCAAACCTCGCCTCTCAGATGAAGCCACAATTAAATCACAATGTATGATCATTGTTCACGTCACGTAATTTCACCTGATAGCTAGAAAGCCCCGCCATGTTGCAGATCGCCAAATCCTCCAGTGTCAACGCCCATCCGGCGATTCCGGTTCTGCAGCTCGGCGCAAACTTTCCGTTGGAAACTCTGATCCAGGAAGAAGCCCGCGCCCACACCATGCTGGATGCAGCCACCAAAGGCGCGCCGCCCGCCCTGCTGCGCCAGCTCGACAAGGTGTCGCGCGCCTGGCTGGTCCGCCACCGCAACACGCATCTGGACGAGATCGACGCCATCGCCGCCCGCCTCAGACGTCCCGGCACCTACTTCTTCTCGGTCAACTACGAGTGGGGCTGCACCTGCCGCGTCGCCCCCTCGCCGGAGGGTACAAGCGCCCGCCTGATCCGCGTGCTCGACTGGCGCACCCACGGCCTGGGCCGCAACATCATCGCCGCCCGCGTGAAGGCCCCAGCCGGCGAGTTCGTCACTATGACGTGGCCCGGCTATACCGGCGTGATGCAGGCGCTCGCACCGGGGCGCTTCGCGGTCGCCGTCAACCAGGCACCGATGCGCAAGCTTGGCGGCGGCGTGCTGGCGCTCGACTGGGCGGCCAACCGTGCCCGCGTCTGGCGGCAGCCGCACGCCACCGCCGCCCACGTGGTGCGCGACGTCATCGAAACCGCCACCACCTATGCCGAAGCCCGCCAGCGGCTGATCGAAACGCCGATCACCGCGCCGTGCATCTTCACGCTCGCCGGACTTGGCCCCAAGGAAACCTGCGTCATCGAACGGCAGGAAACATCGGCCGCGGTGATGGATGGCGCTGGCGTCGCCGCCAACAACTGGCAGACACCCGGTTGGCATGGCCGCCCACGCGGTAACGACAGCCACGGCCGCGCCGCCTGCATGCGCGACATCGCGCCGGAGATGGACCCGGTTGGTGGCGAAGCTTTCCCCTGGCTGAAAGCCCCGATCCTCAACGAACGCACCCGCCTCGTCATGGTCATGGACGCCAAACAAGGCCGCCTCGTCGCCCAAGGTTTTGAAGCCGGGTCCGCCGCCACAGACGTGCTGCGGTGGGCAGCGTGAGGGGATCGCAGGGCGGAAAAACCCCCTTGCGCCTTCCGCCATCTCTCCACGCATCCGGACGGCGCGGCTTGATTGCATGGTACCCGTCAGCGACGTTCCCGCCCAGTCGCGGCGCAATACGCAATCAGGCTATTGCGCCCTACGGGCTGGGGCTTGGTTTGGCCGCTGTTTGGCCCGATCTGGCCGCTGGCCGCTGGCCGCTTGACGACCTTCCGCTATCGCCTTAGCTTCGAGCGTGGATCGGTGGTGACGCGTCCGGGGACATCGGGCCAGGTGCGACCTTCGGCCAATTAAGGATCAGCCCCGTGTGTTGCGGTCTGCCACCTCGGTAGCACTTTTAGAGATGTGTCCCGCTGCCGACGGCGACTGGTGTCGCAGAATTGTCGATCCAGACAATTGCGCTGACGTGCCTCGACGACCCTATTTTGTAGAGCTAATCAACGAACACCCCCACAGGCCGATGTCAAATGGGATGATCCTGCGGTCGTATTCCTCGACTGGCCTGCTCACGAGATAGTGTGAGCACGACGCTTGTTCGACGCACAACTTCGCACACTTCTGCTTGACTTTTTCACCAGCCAGAACGCGTTCCAATTTGATCGTGCCCACCGCGTAGCAAGACGCTTCTTGCCCAGCAAACGTTCCCTCCCTCGTATAGCAAGACTGTCTTGGCCAAAAGTATGATTGGATGTCGTTTTGCACGCCTATGAGGACCGCGACTGAACTCGTCAGTGCAACTGTAAGAATCGCTGCGCGGTACTTCTTCATGATGTCCTCAGGGCCGCTCCGTCGTTCCCCTGAGCTCCCTGCTACAATTGTATTGCTCACTGAGGCAATTATAGCACCGGGTCACTACCGTTCGCCAACGTAGCCGACCCGCACCGGACGGTCTACCGCCTATAGCTGCCGGAGGTTTGCGGCTTGAGGCCGGTGAACATCACAGGCCCGTGGCCCCCCCCAATCAGCTATCAAGCTCCCGCATAGCACAACTCCCGCCACTCCCTGTTTGCAACCGGCGCAGACCGCACTAGGATCACCCGCAGCGAGGTCTTCAGAAGCCTCCGCGGCGGCCAGGCTGGTCGCTGACCACTGAGCAAGGAACACTGAGCCACCAGGGAGAGTTCGCATGAAGCGGTTGAAGATTTTAGCTACGGCAGTTGTGGCCGCTGTGTCGTTGGCGTGGTCGGCGCAGGCCCAGGACACCTTCCCCAATAAACCGATCAAACTGATCGTGCCGTTTGCGGCGGGTGGCCCAACGGACATCGTTTCCCGCGTCATCGGCGAACGGATGAGCCAGCTGCTCGGCCAGCCTGTCATCATCGAAAACCTCGCCGGGGCGGGCGGGATGATCGGTGGCGTGCGCGTCGCTCAGGCCGCGCCGGACGGCTACACGATGGTGATGGGCACCGCCGGCACGCACGCCCAGCTCCAATCGCTGCACGTCAAGCCGCAGTATGATGCGTCGACTGATTTCACACCGGTGGCGCTGATCGCCGACATCCCGCTGGTGATCCTGACGAAGAAAGACCTGCCCGTCACCGACCTGCAGAGCTTCATCACGTACACCAAGGAAAACCAGAAGAAGATGACGTACGCGTCAAGCGGCGCTGGCGCGGCGCTGCACATCGGCACCGTGCTGTTCAACATGTCGGTTGGCGTCGACGTCGACCACGTGCCCTATCGCGGCTCCGCCCCGGCCTCACAAGACTTGGTCGGCGGACGGGTTGATTACATGCTCGAAGTTGTGTCGACCGCGAAACCACATATCGACAGCGGCGCGGTCAAGGCCATAGCGATCATGCAAGCCGGTCGCTCACCGGTTCTGCCGAATGTCGCCACCGTTGACGAGCAGGGCCTGAAAGGCATCTACGCCTACACCTGGAATGCGCTGTTCCTACCGAAAGGCGCGACCACCGACATCGTCAAGAAATTGAACGACGCTGCCGCCAAGGCGAGCAGCGACCCAGCGGTGAAGAAAAAGCTTGAAGACCTCGGCTACACCGTCGCAACCGCCGCGCAGTCCACCCCCGATTACCTCGGCAAGTTCGTCGCCGCCGAAATTGCCAAGTGGGCCATCCCCATCAAGGCGTCGGGGTTCAAGGTGGAGTAATACCAACCGACAAGCCGTTGGCTCGTTCCGCTCCTTCGCCTC
The DNA here is from genome assembly GCA_043718785.1 of Hyphomicrobiaceae bacterium. Lineage (GTDB taxonomy): Bacteria > Pseudomonadota > Alphaproteobacteria > Rhizobiales > Hyphomicrobiaceae > JAYSVA01. The sequence goes on along the minus strand of JAYSVA010000516.1, from coordinate 110 downwards.
CCCCGCTTGAGGGCAGGGTAATTCAGTTCTTGGCAAAAAACCATCCTCACGCGTTCCCGGAATCCGTTTCGAGCGCAGCTCGATCCGGATGTCCGGGATCTTTACGACTG
>JAYSVA010000515.1:0-5500 GCA_043718785.1 Hyphomicrobiaceae bacterium | reverse complement strand
ATAACGCGATTTATAACGAAGGCGCGCTGGCCGTGCTGAAGGGCAATCTCGCGCCCGATGGCTGCGTCATCAAACCGTCGGCGTGCGAGCAGCGCCTGCTCAAGCACACCGGCAAGGCGTTGGTGTTCGATGATTACCCGGCGCTGAAGGCCGCCATCAACGATCCAAACCTGGATGTCACCGCCGACAGCGTGCTGGTGCTACGCAACGCCGGGCCACTCGGCGGGCCGGGCATGCCGGAATGGGGCATGCTGCCGATCCCGACCAAGCTGGTGAAGCAGGGCGTGCGCGACATGATCCGCATCTCGGACGCACGGATGAGCGGCACGAGCTATGGCGCCTGCATCCTGCACGTGGCACCTGAATCCTATGTCGGTGGCCCGCTAGCGCTGGTCAAAACCGGCGACATGATCACGGTTGATGTGGCCGCCCGCACCCTGAATATGGATGTCTCCGACGCCGAACTGGCCACGCGCCGCGCCGCGCTCAAGCCGCCGGAACCGCGCTATGAGCGCGGCTATGGCTGGATGTTCTCCCGGCACATCAAACAAGCCAACGACGGCTGTGATTTCGACTTCCTGGAGACCAGTTTCGGCAAGCCCGTCAAAGAGCCGGTTATCTTCTGAGGATCGCACCCATGAAGGAAACAGAGCACACGATCAAGTTCTGGCCGTTCTACAGTCAGTTTGTGCTCTTTGACGTCAAGACGCCGTACGACCCGGATATGGTGCCGCACTTCAATGGCCCCGGAGAGTATGGCGACAACCCGCTGCGGATTTCGATCCGGCGGCTTGAGGTGTCGATCGGGTTGCTGCAGGACGGCGATGTCGAGATTAGGTTGACGACGCATGCACAAATGCCCGCTCCACCGCCGGGAACTTGGACGCAAACGGTGTCAGCGCCACTGGAACTACCCGGTGGCACACTTGGTGTTGGCGACATCATCCATGACACGAGCAACCCGGAACTGGCGGTTGATCTGGGGCCGGGCCGCCTAATGGTGCGTGCCTTCGGGCGCATCGTTGACGAACAGCAGTTCTTTGCTGTGCAGATTTGGCCAGCCTGATGCCGGGCATTGCTGGTTGACCGCGCGTGCGCCAACCGGCACAGCGAGACACATTATCCCCGCCGCTTGGAACGACCGCCGCCGATGCCAACCCCGCACAACCGCATACTCTCCTGGATGTGCGTGCTGGTGGCGGTGAGCCAGCTCGGCTTCGGCGCGATGATCCCGACGATGGCGCTTTATGCCCAGTCGTTTGGGGTGTCCGCCTCGGCCATCGGCATGGCCATTGCGGCGTACGGGTTGGCCCGGTTCGCCTCGGCTATTCCCTCAGGCCAGATCTCCGACCAGCTCGGGCGGCGGCCCAGCCTTGCCATTGGCGGGCTGATCTCTGGCATCGGCAATCTGTGGTGCGCAGTGGCCACCAGCTACCCGGAATTCATCGTTGCGCGGTTTGTGGCAGGGTTCGGCGCCGGGCTGATCCTCACTACCGGTCAAGTTGTATTAGCCGACATCAGCACACCCGAACGGCGCGGTCGGATGATCGGCATCTATCAGGGCACCTTCCTGTTTGCCGTCGGCATTGGCCCGTTTCCGGGTGGCCTGCTGGCCGAGCGCTACGGTCTTGCCGCACCCTTTGTCGCCAATGGCCTACTCTGCCTAGCCGTGACGCTGATCGCGTGGTTTGCCGTTGCCGAGACACGTGGGCTGTCAGCCAACCAACCAGCGCAGGATGCGGCGCCCCCGCCGTCGTTCGCAACACAGATGCGACTACTGAACGGTCGCATCGGGTTCGTGCTGGTCAGCCTGATCTCGCTGCTGCATGCCGTGGTGCGGACCGGCGGACTGTTCGCCCTCATCCCGCTGATCGCGACGACCAAGCTTGGATTGTCCGTCGGCAACATCGGCTTCGCCATGATGCTTGGCGGCGTTGCGGGCTTGCTGACATCCTACCCGGCCGGATGGCTGGCCGACCGGTTCGGCCGCAAAGCCGTGATCGTGCCCGCAACGCTGATCACCGGCGCGTCGATGCTGCTGTTCTGCATTGCCACATCATATACGGGCTTCATCGTGGCGTGTCTGGTGTGGAGCATCGCCAGCTCGGTGGGTGGCTCAGCCCCCACCGCCTATGCCGCAGACTCTGCCCCGCCCGGCATGAACGCTGCCGCCATCAGCACCTACCGCCTGACCGCAGACGCCGGCTACGTCATCGGCCCGCTCGCCCTCGGCCTGATCGCCGACTGGTACGGCCCGGTCACCGCCATCGTCATATCGGCGGGGCTGCTGGCGATGATTGGCGTGGCGTTCGCGTGGCTCGCCCCGGAGACGCATCGGGGGCGGGCAGGCGGTTAATTCCGGAAGATCCGGTTGCGCCATTCGTTGTCTTCAACGCGGCGGGGGGGCTGGATTGGTGGTTGGTTGACCGGCGGGAACGATGGGCCGCTGCTGGCGGGCGGTGGCGGGTTGTAGACGGGCGGCGCGCTGGCCGGTTGCCACGGTGTCGGCCCTTTCGGTGCTGGACCGGCATTGCTCGGGGGCGGTGTCACAACAGCCGGTCCAGGGCCCGGCAACGCTGCGGCGTCACCGGCGCGACCCCATGTGGGTGAACGTGTCACTAGCGGGTTGGCTTGCGCTGCGTTCGTGCGTTGCGCCGATTGCTGATTGGCCTGCAGGTCATAGGGTGACAGCGTCTGCGCGAACTGCTTCGGCACGGTGTGGACGACGCGGAACCCCTTCGATTTCAGGTCGCTCAGCAAGTTCTTCAGCGCGCCTGCGGTTGCTGGTTGGATATCATGGAACAGGATGATACCTTTCCGCTGCTCCATCACCTGCCGCATAATCGCTTTGTGCACCTCAACCGGCTGCAGCGTCTTGTAATCGTAGGCGTCGATGTCGATTGAGAACATCGCCATATGGCGGGAACGCGAATACTCCATCATCGCGCGACTGTCGGCGAGATAGGGAAAGCGGAAAAACGGCGCAATCGGCTTGCCGAGCGCCTTCTGCACGCCGCTGAAACCCAGCTCGAACTCGGATTTGGCGCGGTCAAAGCCGATGTTGCGCAGGTTAGCGTGCGACCATGTATGGGTGGCGATGGTGTGGCCGCGCCGATGTATGTCCTGGACGATTTTTGGCTCGGCAAGTGCCCGGCTGCCCACCATATAGAAGGTCGCCTTGGTGCAGTGGAAGTTCAGTGCCTCAATCACGCGCGGCGTATAGATGCTCGACGGACCGTCATCAAACGTTAGAACGACTTCGCCGTCTTTGAGGAAATCCAGTTCCTTATATTGCTGGCGGCCATAACGGGGACCGTTGGTGGCATCGATCTCAACCGTGCGCGATAGGCCGATGGACGATGGCCCGCACGGGGCCTCAACGGCTGCAGCGGGTTCGGCGGCGACCGGCCGCTGTGACCTTTTCTTAGGTGCTGCAGCATCGGCTGGGGCCTGAAATTGAGCCAGGACCGGAGCCTGCGCCATGGCTCGATCGAGCGTTGATCCCGTGGTGCAAACTGCGACGGCAATGAGCCCGAGCAAGCCAGCCGCTACACGCTTGGGAGCGCTATATTTGATCACCCGCATTCAAACGTCCTTGATCGAGCGACGAGAAAGAGCCGCAACTAACAATAAGCCGCACGTGTCAGCGGACTTGCCCCGCCCATCGGCTGGGTTCAGCGCAAGGGTCTTACTTAAGAGCGTGGCGACCGCATGGCAACCATGTGGAAAACAGAAAAGGCACAGTTCGCGCTTAGGAGAGCGGCAAATTGGCCACAATCCTGATCGTTAGTCCGGGTTGGCGCGAATCTAATACGCCTCTAGACAAAACTATCGGCAGCGACGATCAGCGACGGAACAGCCGCAACGCACAGACAGGTGACGCTCAGCAGGGAGCTGCGTCCACATGGCCGATAAATCAGACGCAGACATGAAGCCGCTTGGCCCCGGCGCTCGTGGCCCTACGACACCTGCTGCCGAAAACGACGCCACTGCCGGGACACCGCCGTCCATGGGGAATTCCGGCGGCAGCGCGGGCCCCACGGTGAGCACCAGCGAATTGGCAGCCGCTGTCGCCGTGGCGCTTGATGATGCCGATGATGAGCATGTGAAGGCGCTGGTCGGCGATCTCCGCGCCCCCGACCTTGCCGATGTCATCGAGCAGTTGCCACCCGCCGCCCGCGTTCAGCTGATCCAGACGCTCGGAGCCAGCTTCGATTTCGAGGTGCTGTCGGAACTCGAAGAATCCGTTCGCGACCAAGTGTCAGAAGCGTTGCCGAACGAGACGCTGGCCCGCGCCGTCGAACAGCTCGACACCGACGACGCCGCCTACGTCATCGAGAACTTGGAACCAGCCGACCGCCGAGAGGTGCTGGCGCAAATTCCGACCGGCGACCGCGCCGCGCTGGAGCGCAATCTCGAATACCCCGAATATTCCGCTGGCCGCTTGATGCAGTCAGACTTCGTCGCCGTCGCACCGTTCTGGAATGTCGGCGATGTCATCGACTACATGCGCGAAGCCGAGGATCTGCCGGAAACATTTACCGCCCTGTTCGTCGTTGATCCGTCATTCAAAGTGCTCGGCTCCGTTGATATTTCGCGGCTGCTACGCACCAAACGCCACATTCGCATTGACGCCATCATGGAGCGGGACCGCGAGTCCGTGCAGGCCACCGCCAACCAGGAAGTGGTGGCGCGCCAGTTCCAGCGTTACGACTTGATGTCCGCGCCCGTCGTTGACCAGAACCAGCGGCTGGTCGGCGTCGTCACCGTCGATGACGTCGTCGACGTCATCCAGGATGAGGCGGAAGAAGACATCAAGCTCATGGGCGGCGTCGGCGAGGAGTTGATCTCGGACAGCGTCCGCCAGATCGTGCCGAGCCGGTTCGCCTGGCTATTCGTCAACTTACTGACGGCCATCTTAGCGTCATCCGTCATCAAGGTGTTTGACGCGACCATCGAGAACATGGTGGCGCTGGCCGTGCTGATGCCGATCGTTGCATCGATGGGCGGTAATGCCGGGACGCAGACCATGACGGTGGCGGTGCGGGCGCTGGCGACGCAGGAACTGACCAGCGCCAACATGATGCGGGTCGTCTTCCGCGAGACCGCCGCCGGCCTGCTCAACGGCATCGCTTTCGCCGCGATCATGGGGATGGTGGTGTTCTTTTGGTACGGCCAGAGCAAACTCGGTGCTGTCATTGGTGGTGCCATGATCATCAACCTGCTGGCGGCATCATTGGCGGGCATTTTCATCCCACTGACGCTGCACCGTTACAAGTTTGATCCGGCCGTCTCCTCCACCGTGTTCGTCACCACCGTGACAGATGTGGTCGGCTTCTTCGCCTTCCTCTGGCTGGCCACCAAGCTGCTGGTTTAGCTTCCGTCCCTATTCATGAGTTGGCCTCACTAGTGTCCGGCTAATTCTCGAACAAATTCAATTGCTTGCCTGTCGTTGGTTCTTCGGATGTGGGCTGAGCTTGCGACAAAGCCTGTAGAATGG
>JAYSVA010000514.1:0-5525 GCA_043718785.1 Hyphomicrobiaceae bacterium | reverse complement strand
AGGTCAATCTGGTGCTGCTGCAATCGGCCAGCGCGCGCCAGCCGGGGGCCCGCAACTGGCTGTGGCTGAAAGCGGAAGTGGCGGGCCTGGATGAGGCGTTGGCGCGAACGCAGCTGTCGGATCTGCTGGCGGTGCTCGGCAGCGACGCGCGCCCGCTGGCGATTGCGCCGGCAGTGGCCGGCTCTGCGTCGTTGCAGCCGGGTACCGAGCGACCGAACGTTCGGCGCGTCACGCTAACAGCGATGCCCGACGTGGCACCCAGCATGTTGGAGGCGGTGTTGCCGATGGGGCGTGCCACGGAAGTCCTCGGGGGTGCGATCGATGACGTGATGTCCGGGCTGACGGGCAAAGTGACGATTACGCAGGCGCGGCTGTATCTGCAGTCACGGCAGCGGGCATCCGAGCTGCAAGGCCGCTTGGTGCCGAGCGTGCCGACCGGCTGGATCGAGGCGTATCTCGGGGCGCTGCTGCTGGGGCTGCTCGGATGGCGTTGGACGTCAGCCTGGTGGCAGCGGTTGTGGCCGCACGAGGCGCGGGGTGACTATGGCGGCGCTTTGGGTTTCCGCGCCGCGCAGGCCGCGCGCACGCTGCTGATGGTGTTCGTATTCTGGCCGGTGGCGGGCATTCTGGCGCTGCCTGCCATGCTGTGGGGGTGGTTTAAGCCTGCTGGAACCGCCCAACCGGCGCCTGCAAGTGCCGCCGCGCAGCAACACGCCCCCGTACCACCTGGAGCCAGCCGATGATCAGGAAACTCACCGCAGGTATTGTATTTCTGGCGCTGCTGTTCCTGGCATGGCCGCTATGGTCGGCGTGGCAGCTGCACCGGGCGGTCAAAACGCGCGACATCGCGGGCCTGGAGGCGCGCGTCGACTGGCCAACGTTGCGGGCGAACATGAAGCCGCGCATTAGTCAGGCGATTGAGGACAATGCCGCCAATAGCGGCAGCATCAGCGGCGCCCTGAAACGGGCGATCAGCGGCGTTGTCGCTGACAAAGGCGTTGATCTACTGGTGACGCCGCAGACGCTGGGGCGGATCTTGGCCGGGCGCGAATTCGTCGCCACCAAGCTGAAGAAGGACCCGAAGGAGGTGCCGCCACCTGCTCCGAAACGCTCAGCCACTGCTGCACCGGAGGAGGAGGAGATCGAAGGCGAGGACCCGGAAGATCCGATGCCGCCGCGCCGCCTACGATGGGCGTTCTTCGAAAGCTTCGACCGCTTCCGCATTGAATCCGTGCATCCGCGCCTCAAAGGGGGCCGCATGGTCGCCATCCTCGGCCAGCAGGGGCTCGGATGGAAGCTGATCGATGTCAGTGTGAAGTGAGCGAAGTGAAGTGGGTGCGCGGTCAGTCGTGAGTTATGCGGGGTTGGTGAGATGTCGACATTCAGCACGCGCAGTCGATTGTACCTGAAACGTCGGAATGTCATTGCTGCTGGAGTGATATCAGTTAGCGGCTTGTTTAGTGGCGGACTGTTCAGCAATACGGCCGCCGCCGAGCAACCGAAATCAACTCTTGAAAAGTGCGACTACAACCCCACTGCATTGAACAACTCAACGCTAACTGAAAAACCGAAACCGCAATGGGTGTATCTGGCTGAGCAAGGATCTATCAAAAGGCTGGAATACTTCCGTTGGGGTCGGCGAACGTCGAACCAGACGGTCATATATGTCCAGGGCGACGTTAATGTTAAAAAATATCAAATCGCACCCGAGTGTTTCACCGGACTGCTGCAGCTGTCCGGAGCGACGCTGACGGCAATCACGAACCGCTTGCCGATTAGCGTTATTTTTCTGGCGCGTCCCGGTCACTATGGATCGTCGGGATCATTGAACGACCGTCGAAAGCCAGCAACGTACAAGACGATCTTACGGGCGATCAACAAACTCGCTCTGCAGCAGCGGAACAAGCAGGTTGCGCTCGTGGGGCATTCGGGTGGAGCGTCTGCCATTGCCGGAGCGATGTTGCTAGGTAAGCTACCTTCAAACTGTATCGTGCTCGCGTCTGGTGCCTATTCGTTTGCCGCGCTGGTTGCGCATCAACGAAAAACCGGCGTGCTGCCGCCAGCGGCGTTGGCAACAGAATTCACCAGATCGGACGCCCCGGCGGTTGCTGCGGTGCAAGCAAAACGGGCGAAACAATATTCAAGTGCAAATTATGATATTCTGCCGCATGTTTGGGGAGAAAAATTCGTCAGTACCGCCAAAATTCACCTTGTTCAGGACCCCAACGATCAAGTCGTGCCATGGACAGGACTGATTGCATTTCAAAATGCGCTCGAGCGCAATGACTACAGTGTTCAACTACATTCCGTGGTGGCCAGCGACGAAAAACGTCATGGAACAGTTGGGCACGCCATTGGCATCGCGACACGCTGCATGAGAGATCACGCCCAACTTCAAAGTAACCAACTGAGGTAGTAAGAGGGGAGGCTCAACTCATACCGTCGAGCCAAACCAACACCTCTTTCAATTTTCGCTTCCCCGGAATAAGATCAGCGCTCGCACTGTTCTGCTTCCGGGGTCTTTCCCGTTGCCGTGGGGCTAAATCTAGCCACACATTTGGCTGGTCAAGATCCCGTACATCCGGATCGAGCTTCGCTCGAAACGGATTCCGGGAAAGCGCGAGGATGGGGGTTGGCTATGGGCAAAGGGTCAACGGATCGGCTCGGTGGTATGAGAAGAAGTGGCAAGCGGTGCTGAGTACTCACCACTCACCCTTTCGCCTTATCCGCGTTGTTCAGGCGGGCAATCAGGCTCGATGTGTCGTGGCGGCTGCCGCCCATCTTCTGCACTTCGCCGTAGAACTGATCGACCAGGGCGGCGACCGGCAGCGAGGCACCGTTGCGGCGGGATTCATCGAGGCAGATCGACAGGTCTTTGCGCATCCAGTCGACGGCGAAGCCGAAGTCGAACTTGCCTTCCGCCATCGTTTTCCAGCGGTTTTCCATCTGCCATGACCCGGCAGCGCCCTTCGAGATGGTTTCCATCACGGCTGGAATATCGAGGCCGGATTTCTGCGCGAAGTGCAGGCCTTCAGCGAGACCCTGAACCAGACCGGCGATGCAGATCTGGTTGACCATCTTGGTCAACTGGCCCGAGCCTGCCGGTCCGATCAATGTGACCATGCGGGCGAAATCTGCGATCACCGGCTTGGCGACTTCGAACACGGCTGGCTTGCCGCCGACCATCACGGTCAGCACGCCGTTAACCGCACCGGCCTGACCGCCCGAGACCGGGGCGTCCAGGAACGAGAAGCCGCCAGCGGTGGCCGCAGCGTCAAGCTCGCGGGCGACGTCGGCTGAGGCAGTGGTGTTGTCGATGAAGATCGCACCCTTCTTCATACCAGCGAACGCACCATCCGGGCCGAGCGTGACCGAGCGCAGGTCCTTGTCGTTGCCGACGCAGCAGAACACGAAGTCCGCGTCTTTGGCGGCGGCGGCGGGTGTGCCCGCTGACTTGCCGCCGTACTCGGCGACCCAGGCCGCTGATTTTTCGGCGTTGCGGTTGTAAACGGTGAGGCTGTGGCCGCCTTTTTTCGCCAAGTGCCCGGCCATCGGGTAGCCCATCACGCCCAAACCAATCCATGCCACGTTCGCCATGTCAGCCGCTCCAGCTTTGTTGTTATCGGAAGAGATGGCGGCTTGTAGCCGATCAGATGCGGCTTGTCAGTGGGTGGCGTGAAGCGGCGGGCGTCGAGGGGGGGCGCAACGTGCGGGCGTCGTGGCGTTCGCCGATGTAGCCGAGTTCTTCGCGGGCGGCGGTGGTCTGGACGCGTTGGCCGTAGGGGGTGAAGGTCTGGGTCTGCACGGTCGCACCCGTGGCGTTGGCTGCGAGGCGGACGCTGCCGAGCCCTTCTGCGTGCAGGGTCTGGGTGACGGGGGCCGCCGCGCCCGCCACCAGCTTGCCGACGCGCTTGGCATCGGTCATCGCCACGGTCGAGGCTGAGTTGAACGCTCAAGCCGAGCGAAAGTTCGCGCACACCCGCCAACAGGCGGACGTTTGAAATCAAGTCGATGCAGAATTACGCCAACTCGCAAAGTCTGGGTTGAAAGCTCGTTTGTCGCCGGATTGGTTGCCGCCTGGATGTTGGCTGCGTATATGCAAGGCGGCACCAAGCTTGCTGACCGCTGGGCCAGTTTCAACAGCAGGAAGCCACCGCGCGCGCCTGTAAGGACGCTCACGAGTTCGGGACCCCGTGAAACATTTTACACGTATCTTCATCCGACCCCTGCTCCGGCTTTCGACCTCGAATCTTGAGGAGCTGACCGACCGCGAGAAATTAGCCGATCCCGCTCTCTATCTCGCCGCTCCCCCAATTCAACCAAGCTTCTGCGTGATAAAGCGACCGCGGTCCTAGCAACGAGGCTATACGATTCCATAAACCTTGGCTTCGCTCAGCACGCCCTACCATGGATTCTATCAGACCTGTTCCGACCGAAGTGATCAGCTTTATGTCGCCACTCTCCATCGCCGTCTCAATCAACGTGAACATTTGGCGTTTTGTTTCAATGTCGGCGGTGTCAAATTCATCAACAATCCGATCGCCTAGTGCCCCAAACATTATCGTGACAGGCGGATCATCCGGGCTCCATTCGTCAATAACCTTCTGGTACGCAGCCTGTACCCCGAGCGAAGTCGCTAACAGCAAGGCAACAAAATTCTCCTCGGCACGCGACATCATCATCTTCCTCCTAGGGCATTATTCAAATCTCTGATGACGTTTTCCGCTGCAGCTCTATCACCTGGTCGCGCGGTCGGACTATTGCCGATCCAACGCTCAAGTGCAGTAACCATGTCAGTCGCTTTCTGAGAATGGAACACTCCACCCACGGGCTGACCAGTCGCAAGCTCTTGGCGAATTGCTGCTGCAGAACTGCCACTCCCAATAGTTGCATTTTCCCGGTAAATCTTCCCCATGAGTTCTGCAAGGGCGGAATCAGAAACAGCGGGTTTGCTCATTGCGGCAAGAAGCTCATCTTTGTAGACTTGGTGAGCGGCGACATTAGCCGCTCCCCCGACTACGGCATTGCCTACGTTCGCTTCGGCAGCCAATAGCTTGCCAGCACCTCCAATGCTCACAGCGGCTAACTTACCACCGGCACCAATCGTGGCACCACCACCCAAAGGAAACGACTTTAATACCGGTTCCAGCCGCTCCCAGGCGGACGCAGCGTCATCTGCAAGTCGATCAAGTCCTGGTTTTACAAGAGCAATAATGGCCTGATCGACGGGATGCCTCGTGTCAGAACCGCCATTGCTGGCGTCGTCGCCCTCGCCGCCACATCCCGCGTATCCGTTCTCTTGGGCGCAATGACCGGTTGGATCGATCTTGTTCACCGGATCGTTCAGAGAATAGGCGTAACGGTTGACACCGACGCCGCGCGTCGTCGGTGCAAAGGTATCCGGCGAGATGAAACGTCCCACGGCTGGGTCGTAGTAGCGGGCGTTGAGGTACATGAGGCCGGTTTCGGCGTCGTGGCGTTCGCCGATGTAGCCGAGTTCCTCGCGGGCGGCGGTGGTCTGGACG
>JAYSVA010000513.1:0-2553 GCA_043718785.1 Hyphomicrobiaceae bacterium | reverse complement strand
GGAATGCACCGAACCACATGGCGGTCAGATCCCCCGCTTTTGGATGGCGCAACACAAAGTGTCCGAGCCCAAGCACACAAGGCCTTGCACTGGCGGCGCGACGCACCAAATAATCGTCGTGTCAGAGCCGTTTGTTACTTTTCGCGATACTGTTGGAAATTCCTGGCCGATAGCATAAGCTCCTGGTCTGAATTCTGCACGTTCGACAAGATCAGCGACGACGCGACGATGGCACCCAGAAACCTGCAATATCTGGGCGATATCTTGGTGTTGCCCTAATCCGGTCGCACATGTGTTGGCGTAACTTACGGCATCTCTACATCTATACCGCGTGAAATCGGCGTAATCAAAGCCACATCGAGGCGTCGCTGATGAAGCGGTGGCTCTGGCACGAAGGCATAAGCTCATGGACGGTTCGTTCAATCTCATCACGCTGCTCTCGATTGTGGTCGCGGGAATCGTGATCTTCAAACTCCGCAGTGTCCTTGGCCAGCGCACCTCGGACGACGAGGAGCGCATTGACCGCAATGTCCGCGCCCAGCGGGAGGCGGAGCGTGAACAGGCCGCCCGTGATAAGGTCGTGACCTTGCCCCAGCGCCGCGCGCCTGATCAACAGGCGGCAGCAGCCGGGGCCACTGATGGGAATGCCGCTGCAGATTTAGCAACGGCAACAGCCGAGGCGGAGACAAAACTAAAGTCGTTCGCCAATGGCGACGCGGCGGTTGAGCACGGGTTGCTGAAAATCTTCCAGGCTGACCCAGCATTCGATGCCGGCCATTTCCTGAACGGCTCAAAGCAGGCCTACGAGATGCTGGTGACGGCATTTGCTGAAGGCAACCGCAAGATCTTAAAGGACCTGCTGAGCAAGGAAGTCTTCGACGGATTCTCTGGGGCTATCGCCGACCGTGAAAGCCGCGGCGAGCAGATCGACCAGAGTTTTGTTGGCATCAACAAGGCCAACATCGTCGAAGCTGAAATGAAGGGCAGCACGGCGCAGGTTACCGTCAGGTTCGTCAGTCAGTTGATCTCGGCGACGCGCGATAAGGCCGGTCTGGTGATAGGCGGCGACCCGCAGAAAATCAAGGAAGTGACCGATATCTGGACGTTTGCGCGCGACATTAGCGCCCGGAACCCGAACTGGCGCTTGATCGCCACGCAGTCACCCGGCTAGGCCCCGCCATTATGTCTGCTGGCCGGATCGCTGCGGTTCTAGCCTGCCTGCTGGCGTTTGGCGTCAGCGGCACACTAAATGGCACCTGGGCCGAGAGTAAACCCAAGCAGCAACCCAAAGAACCTGAAAACAGGGTGAAACGGATGACGGCTGCGACCACCTCTTTCTCAGCCGTCACCTATGCCGACGTGCCTGGCTGGCTACGCGACGATCACGCGCCAGCATTCCAAGCATTTGTCCGGTCTTGCAGCCGGGTTGTAGCGGCGAGCCGGGCGGGCAGTAAAGCTGGTGCCGTACCACCCGCACCGGCATTTCTGGTCGCCTGCGACGCCGCCACCCGCCTGGACGCTGCCAAAATAACGCCGACTGCCGCCCGCGCATTCTTTGAAGCCCATTTCGTGCCCCATCGTGTCGTTCATGCGGGCACAAACGGCCTACTAACGGGCTACTACGAGCCGGTGATCGACGGTGCCCGCTCGCCAAGTGCTGCATTCAAAGTGCCGGTGTATCGGCGCCCTGCTGATCTGGCTAACATCGTCGACGAGAGTATGCGCGGCGCTAAAAGCGCCAATCACACCCATGGCCGCAAAACAGCATCCGGCGTTGTGCCTTACGCGACACGGGCCGAGATCGAGGGTGGGGCGTTGAAAGGGCAGGGGCTCGAGCTAATCTATCTGGCCGATCCGGTCGACGTGTTCTTCATGCAGGTGCAGGGTTCGGGCCGTATCCGGTTGCCTGATGGCACAATGATCCGCGTGCACTACGACGGCAAAAACGGCCATCCCTATACCTCGGTGGGCAAGCATCTGATCGATACCGGCGTGCTGAGTGCCGACAAAATGAGCCTTGAAGCGCTTGGCAACTGGCTACGCGCCGACCCAGCGCGCGGCGCGAAGGCGATGCAGCAAAATGCGTCTTACGTGTTCTTCCGCGAGCTCATCGGCGCCGAGGCCAGTGGGCCGCTCGGCGTCATCGACATTCCCCTGACCGACGGGCGAAGCTTGGCTGTGGATGCAGGCGTGCACAGCATTGGCACGCCGATCTTCGTGACATCCGCGACCCTAGCGCATGCCACTAAAAACGGCGCGTTCGAGCGGCTGATGATCGCGCAGGACGTCGGCTCGGCGATCAAGGGGCCGGAACGCGGTGATATCTATTTCGGCTCGGGCCTCGCTGCGGGCAAGTTGGCTGGCGTTACCAAGCATCCTGGCAATTTCTTCGTGCTGTTGCCCGCGGTTAAGCCATGACGGGCGGGAAGAATGATGACGAAGCGGGCTCGCTTTGGGCCTGGGCGATGCGTGAAGTGAAGCCGACATCCCTACGGCAGCGGCTGCGCTCGTCGGCAGCCAAGTTCAAGACCGACCCGCCGAAATCTCTTCCTT
>JAYSVA010000512.1:0-13361 GCA_043718785.1 Hyphomicrobiaceae bacterium | reverse complement strand
AGTCCAACCGTTGCGGCGCCGGCAGCGCCACCAAGGCAAACCGCAACAGCCGAGCCGCCGCGCCCCACTGCCCCGCGCAATCCGATGGTGCCGAGAGAGCAACTCTTGCCCGTCGTTCATGCCGTTTTGGGTGATGCTGGAATCACGGAATACAAGATTCTGGCTCCGGCGGCGAACGACGCGGCGATGGTCAGTTGGGTCTATGCCGACGGCGGCTATGCGGACTTGCAGGCGTTGCCGCCGAAGTCGGGTGCCAGGATCGGCGATATCGCCGACGTCTCGATCAGCCGCAGCGCGGAAGCCTGCAAAGGCGAGTTTGCCAGCGCCCGAGGTCAATCACGCTTCCACATGGGCAACGAGATTTTGAAAGTCGAAACGCGTTGCCGTGCCAACAACGGGCTGACAGCGGTCACCTATTCCGTGGTTGAGTTGCCAAGCGGCGTGTTGCTGCGTTTCTCGCACTGGACCACTAGTGAGCCCACGCCATCCGAGCCGAAAGCCGAGCACTCGTTGCGTGTCGAGAATGCTGCGCTCAAATACATCAGCAGCACCAAGTCAGGCTTGAATTGAACTTGCTATGTCGGTTCCGTTCATCCCAACGGCCTGCATGCCTGAAGTGGGCGAAAATAGCATGGGCGCAAGCGTCCTCCAGAGACTGCGGTCGGTCGCGGCGGTGGACAGGTTCGGCGTCTCGCGGACGTTGGTCTACATCTGGTACCGCCACCGTCAAAAAAGGGCAAAAAGCACCATCGGCCGCCGACCATCCGCCGACTATCGCCGCAGCGGACCTGGGCCCATGCGCTCGTTTGGTGGTTGAACGACAACGCGAAGCTGTCGGGCCCGCTGCCCGTGCTGCGATCACCGATCCGCGCAACGACGTGTTCGTCAGTGCCGCTTCCGCATGGGAGCTGGCAACCAAAGTGCGTCGCGGGAAGCTGCCGGAAGCGGAGTTGCTGGTTGCCGATTTCCACAATCTGCTTGCTGCCGAGGAATTCGAAACATTGATGGTGACAACCCGGCACGGTTTGCTGGCCGGTGGGCTCGTGTCCGACCACAACGACCCGTTCGGCCGCATGATCGCCGCCAAGGCTCAAATAGAGAACATGAGTGTCGTTAAAGTTGTTTCCGTAATCGCCAAACTCTGTGCGCCGAGAGGCTGGCAAATCCCGCGACGACAATGATAAATAGCCAGCGGAGTGGCGATCAAAGTCGCGAAAGCGTAAAAAATTTCGAACAAGATTCGGAAAAGAAATTTCCCGGCACCACTTGCCCACGCAATCGCCTTTTAACTCGCCAGCGCAGTCCAACCTGAGAGCCGTTTCGGACTTCACAAAGTGTACGTGATCGTCTCTAGTGGCGGCGGCTATGGTGGGGCGTGATATGAATGTGAAGCGGTTGGCGGCGGTATTCGGAATTTTGGCGCTGGGAGCCGCAGCAAGCGCCCCGGCATCAGCAAGCGATATCGATGATTGCAATGGCGCTGGTGGTGCCAACTCGTCCACGATCTCAGCCGCCTGCACGCGGATCATCCAGGGGCCGCCGTCCGGAGCATTGTCTACCGCCTACAACAACCGGGGCAACGCCTTCTTCATGAAAGGCGAGCACGGCCCGGCCATCGCTGACTACAACCGGGCCATCGAACTCGATCCGGCTGACGCGCTGGCCTACTTCAACCGAGGACGCTCATTTGGGACTGCGGGACGGGCAAGTGAAGCCCTTGCCGATTTCAATAAGGCCATCGAACTCGATCCAAAGCTTGGAGCGGCCTACAATAGCCGTGGCCTAGCGTTTGCGGTCAAGGGGGATCACGACCGGGCATTGGCCGACTATAATAAGGCAATCGGCTTGGCCCCAAAAGACCCTCTGGCCCTCCTGTTCAATCGCGCCCGTTCGCTCTTGGCCAAGGGCCAATCCACCCAAGCCATCGCCGACTTTACCAAAATGACCGAGTTCACGCCCAACGACGCCAAAGGCTTCATACTGCGTGGTAGCGCTTATGCGATCACGAGGGAACAAGCACGAGCCATCTCAGATTTTGGCGAGGCGATCCGCTTACAGCCGGGCTCAAGGGTTTACAATTTGCGGGGAAGGGCATGGGCAGACGTTGGTGATGTCGCGAAAGCCCGTGCCGATTTTGAAGCGGCATTGCGGTTACCTGACGAGAAGTCAGCGGCGGGTGGTGCGCATAAGTCGGCACGCGCCGGATTGGAGAAGCTTGGTAGTATTTTACCTGCTGACAAATCGCCCAAGAGTGACGCCGAATTTGCCGCAATGCTGGCAGCTGAAGACGCACGCCTGAAGCAAGTTCGGTCCACGCCCACTGCCGAACTTCAGATGTCGAGGCCCGATGCCGATGCAGTGCCTGTGAATGACTGCGACAAACTGGCGGCATCGCCTTGGGACTACCGGCGTCTGGTGCCCGGCGTCTCATACCATGCAATAAAGTCCCAACAGGCAATATTGGCATGCAGAGCCGCCGTAGGCGCATTTCCGGAAAACAATCGCTTTGCGGCGAACTTAGCCCGAGCGTTGCATAAGGGTGGCTTCTATGACGAAGCCCGTCCATTCGCCGAGATGGCAGCCGGAGGAGGCACCCCTTCAGCAATGATGCTCCTCGGGCACCTGTACGAAAACGGGTACGCGCTCCAGCAAGATTTTACAGAAGCGCGCGGATGGTACGAGAGGGCTGCTGCTAAAGGCGATGCCGTCGCCATGCATCTGCTCGGTTCTATTTATGAGCTCGGTCAAGGGGTAAGCAGCGACCCGGAAACCGCTCTCAATTGGTACAAGCGGGCGGCCGAAAAAGGCAATGTCGATGCCATTATCAAAGTCGAAAATAACGTAGGACCTGGATTCGGTGATGAAGCCGTGCGGGGCTGGTACATGGTGGCCGCTCGTCGTGGCGACATAATTGCCATCAATAAAATCGCTGGCTTGGCCGCCACGCCTGATCCAAATCCGTTGCTTTGGATTGTCGAGTTCGCTTTTATTGTAGCTTTCCTAGCAGGCTGTCTGTCGCATAGTTGGAAGGCTGCTTTAAAGTCTTCGCTTGCGGCTTTTTTTTCGTTCACTTAATTGCGCTAGCTGTCGGGCTTCACCCCAATCAACTTCATGGGGATTGGTCCTTGCCGGATGTTCTGGGTAAGTTGATTGGGTTAATTATCATATCTTCTGGAGTAATGCTTACAGGAGCTTTTGGGCACAAAATTCGTTTATTGTTCACAGCCAGACGCGTGCAACGGGAGTCGACCAGACAAGATGCCCTTGCGCGGACTGCACACTCTAAGGCGCTCGCACTGCCGCAAGTCGCTGTTGTATCGGCTGCGCCGCCCACGGTCATCAAGCCGTTACTCACCGACGAAGCGGCCAAGATCATTCATCCAGCATTGTCAAAGACGACACTTGCAGAGGTTGCTGGTATGACTGGGACGGCGCAACGAGCCGCCAATCTAACAACTTCGACAAACCACCATGTAGCAAAGGAGCCGCCGAAACCCAGCAGCCGTCGCTGGATCGGACGCCTTAAAGTGAACAAGCCCGGTAACAGGGTGGGTGTATTGATGGCCTCGGTGCTGACGATGTCAATCCTGGGCGGTTGTGCTCTCACTGTGCTGCAAGAATACAGACTGCATGAATTCTGTAGCAACCGCGGAAGTAAGCAATTTGAGCGTGACTATATTGTAGATGTGGTGCGCTTCTGCAAACCAGAGCCGAGTTCGTTTGAATTCTCGACATATCAGAGCTTAAACAGTGCGAACCAATCTTCGCTGCTTAAATCTCTTGCAAGGATTTCAGGACTTCGGGTTGCATCCAACATGTTTGACCTGAGGGAGGCGGGCGAGCGACACTCTGAACGCGGTGTTGATGCAGCCCGTGAACTGGTGACGTCGAACAGGAATGATTTCATCTTATTCTGTTCGGCGCTGGCGGCTGTCGCCGGACTGTTCGCTTACATCATCGGATTGTTCCTCGGTTGGGCTTGGCTGGGCGCTCAGCGCCAAACATAGCTGGCCGAAAAGGAAGCGTTTTCGCAGCGCCCGACGCCGACTTGCAGAGTGGAACCAGGATGCCGAATAGTTCTGAAGATTCAGAGCCGTCGCGCCCGGCAGCACAAGCGTTGCTTGCGGGGCTGATGCAGGGAATTGGAGAGCGCACGAAGAACTCGGCATTGAGCGAAGCTGGTGACGGGTTGGCAGAACGAGCGGTTGATGGTTCAGAAGTTCCAACACGCAAATCCGAGGTCAGTGAATCCTGGGGTGAGCGTAGACACTGCGGCGGCACCGGGCACGTGGGCTACCTGTCCTCCGAGCGACTTAACGCTATCGCCGCCGAAATCGCCGCTCGGGAGGCCGGGGCCAGCGGGGGCGACACCGGCAGGAACGGCGACGTGCAGGCTGATGTTGCTGACGGGTTCGCACGGAAGGCGGTCGCGGCTGCTGAGGTTGCTGTGCCTCTCCTTGCAGCGGGTGGCTTAGTGGGCCATCTGACCGCCGAGCGTTTGACCGACGCCGCTCGCGAAATGGCCGTCGGCAAGGCGCAGGCTCAAAACGCTGTCGCAGGCGGTATCGACGATGGCGCTGGTGCTACGGAACAGTTCGAGCGTGGTGCCCAGCCCCGCCGCAGCCTCGCCGATCCCCAATTGCCACTCGCGCTTCCGGCAACGCCGCCGGTGTGGGCGAGTTGGTGGCCGCATCCGGCTCCGAAAATCGGGTCGGCGGACTGGGAGGACTGGTCCGACGTGGTGCGGATGGATCATCCGAAGGAACTGCACACCGAGCGGATGCGGCAGATCGAGGAATTGAAGTCGGCCAAGGAACAGGTCGGGCATGGTGCCCAGGCTAGCCAAAGCCACGTCGACCTCCAATTGTCAGCCGCGCTCGAAGCACCGAACGCGCCCGGGGCGACCTTGCCGGTCTCCGGGTCAACAGCCGCGCTCCAACCGACGGCACCAGTCACGCCCGTGTGGGCGAGCTGGTGGAGGGAGCCACCGCCGAAGATTGGGACATGGCAATGGGAGGACTGGAGGGACGTGGTGGGGCTGTGTGGACACGAGGCGGAACTGCAGGCGGAATATCTGCGGCAGGTGGCGGAACTGAAGGCCGCCAAGGCGGAGCAGTTGACGGAGGTCCCCACCTCAGCCCAGCCGCCCCGACCATCCACAAAGACAACGCCGTGACGCTGCCCTGCATCGCCCCTTACGCCATCCCTACTGACGTGTTCCGCCCCATCCCAGATGGCATGGCCGCTCACGTATGCTTCGCTGCCGGTCTGGCCGGAAGCGTTTGCTTGGACAAGAATGCAGATGTCGCGTTTTGAAGGACCGATGAAGCCGTTTCAGTGCCAGCAGCGCGCCTCAGCGAGCCCTTGAGCGTCCCTTGGGATCGCACCAGGATCGCACCAGCGGCGGTTTGGATGTTTTGGGGCTGTGGCTAACGCATTGAAACCAATGGAGCGGGCGATCGGGATTGAACCGACGACATTTAGCTTGGGAAGCTAACGTTCTACCACTGAACTACGCCCGCTGTGCTGGATGGTGCTAAACCGTTTCCTTGGGCTTGTCCACGGTCTGTCGGATCCAGCTCAATCGTTCAGCCAGGCGAGCAGCAGCGCGTTGACGGCCTCGGGCTGTTCCAGTGTCGAGAGATGTCCGCAATCCGGGATGACGTGCAGCGTGCTGCCCGCGATCAGGCCGTGCATCTCCTCGTGGACCTTGACCGGGGTCAACGCATCTTCGGCCCCGACTATGATGGTGGTCGGCACTTTGATGGTCGCCAGGAACGGCCGGTTGTCGGGCCGCGCCGCAATCGCCGCCTGTTGGCGGGCAAAGGCGTCCACGCCGGTGTCAGCGGCCATTTGATCAATCGTCGCAGTCAGCACAGGATCAGCTTGGCGGCTCGGGTGAACCAACAACGAAATGAGCTTCTTGTTGACGGCGGCCAGTCCCTCCGCTCGCGCCAGTGCGACAATGGCGGCGCGACTTTCGAGCTGGTCCGGACGGTCGGCGCGGGAATTGGTGTCGAGCAATGCCAGCTTGGTGACGCGATGCG
Organism: Hyphomicrobiaceae bacterium; assembly: GCA_043718785.1. Lineage (GTDB taxonomy): Bacteria > Pseudomonadota > Alphaproteobacteria > Rhizobiales > Hyphomicrobiaceae > JAYSVA01. Next base: position 7,314 of record JAYSVA010000512.1, on the reverse strand, counting down.
GAGCTTGCCGCAGCACCTCAAACGCAATGTAGCCGCCCATTGAAAGGCCCGCGAGAGCGAACGTCGGTGGGGCCAATTGAAGGATACCCGCCGCGATCCCCTCCAGTGTTGGATGGTTGCGGTGCTCGGCGACGCTGACGTCGAATTCTGACTGCAATGCAGTTAGCTGGGGAGCAAACAGGTTGGCTGTACACAGGAGACCGGGAATCAGAATAACTGCAGGCTGCAATGTGCTCATTAGTCTGCTCCTGGAGTTTCGTTGATCTGACCACATGCGATTTAAGTGGGCGCGTTAACTGTGGATTATTCGGATGATGCCACAAATTTGTCATCGCGTCTTGCGTTCCTGCGCTGCCGGTGTGAACGCGCGCTGCTTGCATCAGTAGGCACCGTTTTTCAAGTTGTGAGGGCTCACATGCTACTTCGCTCCCGTGCTCAAGCCTCGGTCCCGATGTTCGCAGCGGCCTTGCTGTCGCTGGCTGCGATCACGTTGCACGCTTCACCGGCTGCTGCTGATGCCAAGTCAGCCGAAAGGCTGGCGACGCAAGTTCCAGCTGATATCGTCGAGGTGCAATCAATTGGCACCTGGACACAGGATAAGCAGGCCGGGATTTATCGGACCGTGACGATCATCAGCGGCATTGATCGGGAATATGCGGCTCGCGTGTTCGTGCAGTGGCTCGCCATCAAAGGCGATAGTGGCCGCGCCGAGATCGTCGCGACGGCACCGCTGGTCGAGTTCAACAATCAGCGGATGCCGATGGCAGCAGTGACGCTAGATGCCGAACACGATAATGAAGCCACGATCGTTGTGGCCGCCCAGGATAGCGACTCGCAACGTGATACCTTGATGATGTTCAAGGCGACCCGACCCGGCAAGTATAGCCTGATGGTGACGCCGGCGAATTCAGCCAAAATCAGCGGCGCGACGGCTTCGGGTGATACGGTCAAAAACTGAAATTCTTGGAGCTACCCAACGAAAAAGGGGTGCTTGATGCACCCCTTTTTCATGTCCAGCGCTTGGATCAATACGTCCGTGCCTTCGGCTCGATGTACGTGACTTCGTTGGTCATGGTGTAGGTGTGGACGGGGCGGTAGTCGATGGTGGTTGTCTTGGTGGCGTCATCGGCCCACACCAAGCTGTGCTTCATCCAGTTCTTATCGTCGCGCTCGTTGTAGTCTTCGCGGGCGTGGGCGCCGCGGCTTTCCTTGCGATTGTCGGCGGACACCATGGTGACGGCGGCCTGTGCGATCAGGTTGTCGTATTCCAGCGCCTCGATCAGATCTGAGTTCCAGATCAGTGAGCGGTCGGCGATTTTGATGTCGCCGCTCATCTTCCAGATTTCGTGGATGCTCTTTACGCCCTCGGCCAGGATGGGCCCGTCGCGGTAGACGGCGCAGTTAGTCTGCATGACCTTCTGCATTTGGCCGCGCAGTACTGACGTGGCGGTGGCGCCCTTGGCGTAGCGCATCTTGTCGAGCCGCGACAGCGCGAGGTCGGCAGCGTCGCCGGGCAGTGGCGGATGCGAGGATCCAGCCTCGACCGTTTCAGCGGCGCGCAGGCCAGCGGCACGGCCGAACACCACGAGATCGATCAGCGAGTTGGACCCAAGGCGGTTGGCACCATGCACCGACACGCAAGCCGCTTCGCCGATGGCCATCAGGCCCGGCACAATGGTGTCGGGGTTGCCGTTCTTCGATGTCAGCACTTCGCCGTGATAGTTGGTGGGGATACCACCCATGTTGTAGTGCACGGTCGGGATCACAGGGATCGGCTGACGGCGCACGTCGACACCCGCGAAGATCTTGGCGCTTTCGGAGATGCCGGGCAGGCGCTCGTGCAGGATTTTCGGGTCGAGATGGTCGAGATGCAGGAAGATATGGTCCTTCTCGGGACCGACGCCGCGACCTTCGCGAATTTCCATGGTCATCGAACGCGAGACCACGTCACGCGAGGCGAGGTCCTTGGCATGCGGGGCGTAGCGTTCCATGAAGCGCTCACCGGCGGAATTGGTGAGGTAGCCACCTTCGCCGCGTGAGCCTTCGGTGATCAGCACGCCCGCGCCGTAGATGCCGGTCGGGTGGAACTGGATGAATTCCATATCTTGCAGCGGCAGGCCAGCGCGGAGGACCATGGCGTTGCCGTCGCCGGTGCAGGTGTGGGCGGACGTTGCCGAGAAGTAGGCGCGGCCGTAACCGCCAGTTGCCAAAATGGTCTTCTTGGCGCGGAAGCGGTGGATGGTGCCGTCATCGAGGCACATGGCGACGACGCCCAGGCACGCGCCATCCTGGTCCATGATCAGGTCGAGCGCGAAGTACTCGACGAAGAACTCGGCGGAGTGGCGCAGCGACTGGCCGTAGAGTGTATGCAACATGGCGTGGCCGGTGCGGTCAGCAGCGGCGCAGGTGCGTTGTGCTGGCGGGCCTTCGCCGAATTCGGTGGTCATGCCGCCGAACGGGCGCTGGTAGATCTTGCCTTCCTCGGTGCGCGAAAACGGCACGCCGTAGTGCTCCATCTCGTACACGGCTTTCGGGGCGTTACGGCAGAGGTATTCAATTGCGTCTTGGTCGCCGAGCCAGTCGGCACCTTTGACGGTGTCGTACATGTGCCACTGCCAGCTGTCCGGCCCCATGTTGCCAAGGGCTGCTGCCACGCCGCCTTGCGCGGCGACGGTGTGCGAGCGTGTAGGGAACACCTTGGTGATGCAGGCGGTGCGCAGGCCCGCTTCAGCACAGCCAAGCGTCGCGCGCAGGCCAGCACCACCAGCGCCAACCACCACAACGTCGTAAGTATGGTCGATCGTCGGGTAAGCGCGACCGTTGACATTGGGTGTTCCGGACGGCTTTGCCGCGCCGTTAGTTTTTCCGTTGGCAACTGCCATGATTATCAGGCTCCGAAACTTAGCTTCAATATTGCGAAAACGCAGGTCAGGCCGATTGCGATCGCAAAAAACGTATTCAACATGAGGCACATCAGCTTTGCGCCTTCAGAGCGGACGTAATCTTCGATGATGACTTGCATCCCCAGCCGCATGTGGAAGATGCCAGACAGCACCAGCGCCAGCAGCAACAGTGAAATGATGGGGTTGGCGAGCGTTGCGCGGACGGTGGCGTAATCAGCGCCGAGCAACCGCACCAATAATCCGACCATGAACATGGTCAAGAACAGGTTGGCGATGGCTGTCATGCGCTGCTGCCAGAAGTGCACCGCACCTTCTTTGGCGGAGCCGAGGTTGCGAACATTCTTCAGCGGTGTCCGCATCGCGCGAGATTGAGCGTCTTGGGACATTACAGGCCTCCACGGATCTTGAAGGCGACCGCCCAGACCGCGAGGGTCAGCAACACTGAGCCGATCATCGTCATCCAGCCAAGTTTTTTGACGGTGGGCAGATCAAAGCCGCGGCCGGTGTCCCAGATCATGTGACGGATGCCGCCGAGCATATGGTGCATCAGCGCCCAGGTGTAGCCAAACAGCACAAGTTTGCCGATGGGAATGCCAGCCGGGGCCGCACCAAACAGAGCGTTGGCCGAGGCGTAGGCCGCTGGCCCGGAAGCGGCTGCGATCAGCCATGCGGCCAACATCAGCGTGCCGAAGTATAGCGCCGCCCCGGTGATGCGATGCAGGATCGACATCACCATGTTGATCGGTGTCGCGTAGATCTGCAAATGCGGCGATAATGGCCGCGCTTTTTTGCCTGCCGGTTTGCCAGCTTGTGCGGCTTGCGCCATGGGTGCCCCTCTTGCGACATGTGTCGAAATGTTAGGGGCTTGTAACGTGCGTTGTGCAGCGCCGCAATGCGGCCATCGGCGCAAATGGGCAGCTTCTCCAGCAAAATCTGCCCAAACGGTCCGGGTCCTAGGTGAAACTATCCACCATGGCTTTGCCGAGCAGGGCGCCACTATCGAAGGCATGTTCCGCTAGTCGGCCGAGGCACCAGTCACCGGCGAGGCCGACACGGTCATCGCGAGAATAGAGGTAGGTTTCGCCGAGCGAGGTTTCGACGATGCCGTTGCGCCAGAGATGTGCGACCATCTGGGCGGGACGGATCGGCGGCAGGCTCAGCACGTGGCTGACTTCGCCCCACAGCTCCTCGGCCACCAGTTCTGGCTCGGCATCCTCGGTTTCGCGGCTCCAGGCGGGTGACGCGTGGATGACGATGTGGTCACCGCGACCGCTGCGGCCCGGTTTGGAATTGTTGCGGGCGACCCAGCGGACGAGCTGGCTCATGTCCGAAAAGACGTCTTGATCCGGCAGGATCCGGTCTTCAATGCGTACCAGCAGGGCCCAGCACGGCGACATCCGGACTTTCTGGATGGCATCGACGAGTTTCGGCAGCGGCCCCAGCAGAACGCGGGCTTCTGGCGCTGGTACACAAACAGCGACGGCGGCGAAGGGGCCAGCGGAGGTTTGGTCTTCGAACCACAGGTGCCAGCTCTTGTCCACGCGCTGCAACGTGTGGACTTTGCGGCCGCTGTTGATGCGCACGCTTTCGGCGAGCGGGCGCATGATCGACGGCATGCCCGGCGTGCCGACAAACCAAGGCTGCAACTGGCCGCCGCCTTCTTCGCCTTGCGATGCTTTGGCGTTCCATCGGGCGGCGTAGCCATTGGCGGTGGCTTCCTCAATGAAGCTGCGGAAGCGCTGGCCTTTGGCGGCAACGTTCTGGCAGCCGTGATCAAACGCGACACCGCCGAGGCGGGTGCTGCCCATGCGGCCGCCAATCGTGCGTTCCTGCTCGAACACCTCGACGTAGCAGCCCGCGCGCCGCAATACGCGTGCGCAGGATAGGCCGGCCAGACCGGCACCAATGACAGCGATGCGCTGTGTCACACCATAATCCCCAATTTCGGCGATCCAGGCCGGAACTTTCGCTTTCCATCACTACGCAAAGTGCGCAACAACGAATCATCAAGGTCCGGAACCATTGAGCCGATAAGCCTTTACGTTGGCAACCGGCCCCATGGGATCAACGTCACATTGTCTGTGCCTGAACGATACAACATAGAACGGTTCGAACAGGTTAACAGCGTGATAAAAAGAGCCGCTCGCTCACAACTCTAATTCCACCGGCACGCGTGGACAATATCGTCTCACATGCCGGTGTAGTTCGGGCCGCCCGCGCCTTCTGGGCAGGTCCACGTGATATTCTGGCTGGGGTCCTTGATATCACAGGTTTTGCAGTGGACGCAGTTCTGCGCGTTGATCTGGAACCTCGGCTGTCCCGCGTCGTCCTTGACGATTTCATACACGCCTGCCGGGCAATAGCGTTGTGCAGGCTCGGCGTAATCTGGCAGGTTGACGCTAATTGGGATGTTGGCGTCCGTCAGCCGCAAGTGGGTCGGCTGATCCTCCTCGTGGTTGGTGCCAGAGAACGCCACGTTGGTCAGCTTGTCGAAGGTCAGAACGCCATCCGCACGCGGGTAGTCAATCGGCTTGGCCTTGGCAGATTTGGCCAGTGTCGCGTGATCGCCTTTGCGGTGGTTTAGCGTGTAGCCGAGGCCAACGCCCGAAATGATTGTGTTGAGCCACATATCGGCGGCGCCCAACGGCACGCCGATACGGGTGCCAAACTTCGACCACAGCGGCTTGACGTTGCGGACACGCTTGAGATCGCGGGCAATCGGGCCAGTTCTCACCGCTGCCGTGTAGTCGTCGAGGCGGTCGTGTGAGCGGCCGCCATCGAGGGCGGCGAAGGCGGCATCAGCGGCGTGAATGCCCGACAGCACCGCGTTATGGCTGCCTTTGATGCGCGGCACGTTGACGAAGCCCGCCGCACAGCCAAGTAGCGCGCCGCCCGGGAATACCAGCTCAGGGATGGACTGCCAGCCACCTTCGGTGATGGCACGGGCCCCGTACGATATGCGCTTGCCGCCCTCGAACACGCCACGGATGGCGGCGTGGGTTTTGTAGCGTTGGAATTCATCGTATGGCGACAGGTAGGGGTTGGCATAGTTGAGGTGGACGACGAAACCGACCGAAACCAGGTTCTTCCCGTAATGATAAAGGAAGGACCCACCGCCCGTGGCGTTATCCAGAGGCCAGCCGAATGAGTGTTGCACCAAGCCTGGTTGATGCAACTCGGGGCGCACCTCCCACAGTTCCTTCAGGCCGATGCCATACTTCTGCGGGCCGCTGTCCTTGTCGAGGTTGAATTTGGCGACCAGCTGTTTGGTTAGTGATCCACGTGCCCCCTCGCCGATCAGCGTATAGCGGGCGCGTAGTTCCATCCCCCGGGTAAAACTGTCCTTGGGCTTGCCGTCTTTGCCGACCCCCATATCGCCGGTGGCAACGCCGACAACGGCACCTGTCTCATCGTAAAGGATTTCGGTGGCGGCGAACCCTGGGTAGATTTCAACCCCGGCTTCGACGGCCTGCTCGCCGAGCCAGCGCACGACATCGCCGAGAGAGCCGATGTAGTTGCCGTGGTTGTTCATGAACGGCGGCATCAGCGCGTTTGGCAGCCGCACATCGCCAGCGGGGCCGAGCAGAAGGAACTGATCGTCGGTGACCTGGGTGGTGAGCGGGCAGCCTTTTGCCTGCCAATCGGGGATGAGCTGGTTGAGCCCGACGGGATCAATCACCGCCCCCGACAGAATGTGCGCGCCGACTTCAGAGCCCTTCTCCACTACCACGACTGAGACGTCATGGCCGCGTTTGACGGACAGCTGCTTCAGGCGTATCGCGGCGGCCAGTCCAGCAGGCCCCGCGCCGACGATCACGATGTCGAACTCCATCGAGTCCCTGGCCGGAAGTTCAATATCTGATGTGCTCATGGCAATGCCCCGTCGTTTGCGCCGGCCAAATAAGCCCGCGCTGTCATCCCGTGTGATTTGCCGGTGATACCACCAAGCGTTGCCATTGACGTCAAGTATTGGAGGCCATTCTCAGTTACTATGTCGCGTCTCACCAACACCTTAGAGTGCTACGATTATAAAAACCTGTGAACAGTGAGGAGCAGCGATGACAACCGGTGCGGCAGCAACCGATCAGGATACCACCCAGGCGTGGGATGCCGGCGGGCAAACTGCCCGGGCCCGGCGTGGCCTGGAGGCGCCGTTGGACATGGCGGCGCAACTCACCAGCACGGCCTTGCGGTTCGGCTGGTACTATGGTGTCAGCCGATTGATGGCACGGCGGGCCGCTGGTTTGGGCGGTGCACCATCGCCGGGCTACAAGCCAACGCGGCCAGTGCCGACCCAGCGTGAGCTGCTGGTTGAAATCGGCCGGTTAGCGTTGCAGGACGCCGAGGCCGTGCGCGATGGCCTGTATCCGCCGATGGTCGATGATGCCGGTTCCACCAGCGATCATTTTGC
>JAYSVA010000511.1:0-5542 GCA_043718785.1 Hyphomicrobiaceae bacterium | reverse complement strand
TGACGACGAACTGCGCGATCTGAAACTGCTGAACGGTATTGTTACCGCCAAGGGCCAGCTGATCGAATTCGGCCGCAACGGACGTCTTGAGGGCCTGTTGAGACGCACGACGGCAGATCTTGCGACCTATGCCGGTCAGCCCGCGCATCCGGCGCTTTGCAACGGTGCGCCGGAGATGCTGGGTTTTCACGTCGAGCAGACGGAGGCAGTGCGCGCCAGGTTTGCTGCTATTGCTGACCTTGTAACCCGGACACGCGCGTTAGCCGCGCGCCGGGTTGCGTCGGCGGTAAAGCTGGCCGATGCCGATACGCGGGGCAAGCCAGTGGCGGCCCTGGTTGGTGCGATCAGTCAGCTGATGCTGCCTGCGGATGCGGCGTCTGCCAGCACGATGCCAAACGATGTGTTGGTGCAGCTGCAGCGCCTGAGTGAGGCGGCGAAATCCGAACCGTGGATTGCTCAGCCAGCCGAGACGCAGGTGGCCGCAGCACAGGCATTACGTGCTCTGGAAGCAGCATTTTACGCCGAGGCCCTGAAAACTCGGGCCACTGCGGTCCAGCAGGCCATTTTCGGTGCCGTAGCCAGGATCAGCGTTGCCCATAAGGCGCATTGTAGCTGTCCGGAATAGTGTACTTGAGCTGACTGACTTAACGGACGTCTCGCTATGATCCGCCATACCTTTCAGTTGTTTCTGTTCGCGTTCCTGCTGCCGCTAATCGCCTATGGCTTCTGGTTGACCTCGAAGCCACACGCTGACAACTGGGCAACTGCAGACTGGTCTAGCGCCAAGCTGTTGCCGCCAGCCCGCACTGAACCGGCAGCCACCGTAATTGTCTATGCGGCCCCGGCAGGTCGTTGGAAGGGCATGTTTGCGGTGCACAGCTGGATCGTCATCAAAGAGGCGGGAGCAGGCAAATACACCCGCTATGACGTCGCCGGATGGTCGCAACCGATCAAGGTCGACGAGTGGGCGCCAGATGGCCGCTGGTTCGGCAATATTCCGGGCCTCGTCGGGAGTGTCACCGGGCCTGATGCCGAACGGTTGATCCCGAAGATCAAGAAAGCCGTTGCCGCCTATCCAGCCCGCAAACCCGGCGACTACCGGCTCTGGCCAGGTCCGAACTCGAACTCGTTCATCGCCACCATCCTCGCCGAAGTGCCGGAAGCGGGCATCAGCTTGCCGCCAAATGCTGTTGGCCGCGACTGGCGCACTGCCTCCGGCCTGTATGCTGGAGCCAGCCCCAGCCGCACCGGCTTGCAGGTGTCATTGTTCGGCCTGTTCGGCCTGACCCTCGCACGGGTCGAGGGCATTGAGCTCAACATGCTCGGCCTTGTTTTGGGCTTTGACTGGCAGCAGATGGCCCTAAAACTGCCGGGCTGGGGCAACGTGCACCTTTGGAGACGTTGAGCGGTCAAGTCGGGATTTGCGAATAATTGTTACAATTATTGTTCGCAGTTCGAAGTCCAACATAGGTTTTTCGACGTGCGTTAACTGTTGCGCAATGCTATTCAGCACAATGTAGAGCGTGAGTGTTGCTCGGGTGTTACACTTCTTGTTGATAAGCGTGGTATTTGGCCGGAGTTGCGTAACATGATGATTTCTCTCGTTCAGCTTTGGATTGCACTGTCCATCGGCGTCGTGTTGGGTTTCGGCCTAGCGTGCCTGCTGCAGGTCTCAGGCACCAATGCCGAGCAGCTGCGCGAGCGTAAACAGCAAATCCGCTGACGGTTAAACAAACAACATCCGGCCACTGTCACCGTTTATGCCGCGCCAACCGGCGGATGGAAACGTGTGTACCCGGCGGAGGCTCAGCGATTACCGCATCTGGCCCGACTCAAACTCGAGTTCATTCGTTGCAAGCGCAGCGCATCGGGCACCGAAGTGGCGAGCTTCATCGAAGCTCTTGCCACTGCAACTTTGGTATGGTCAGTCTTTACGAATTAACCGCACTTTCGTGAGAGAGCTGACCATGCACGAAGATCACGACCATCACCACGATCATCACAGCCACGACCATAGCCACGGTTCTGCGATGTCGCCGATCGAGGCGCGGGTGCGGGCGCTCGAAACGGTGCTGACCGAGAAAGGCTATGTCGACCCGAAGGCGCTGGATCAGCTGGTTGAGACCTACGAGACCAGGATCGGGCCGCGCAACGGCGCGCAGGTCGTCGCCAAGGCCTGGACCGATCCTGCTTATCGCGCGCGGCTGCTGCAGGATGCGACGGCGGCCATTGCCGAGCTGGGTTTTTCCGGCCAGCAGGGCGAGCACATGGTGGCAGTTGAGAATTCCGACGCGGTGCACAATATCGTCGTATGTACTCTGTGCTCCTGCTATCCGCTGCCGGTGCTGGGGCTGCCGCCAGTCTGGTACAAATCAGCACCCTACCGCTCGCGGGCGGTGCTCGACCCGCGCGGCGTGCTCGCTGACTTCGGTGTTTCGGTCGCCGCCAGCAAAGAGATGCGGGTGTGGGATTCGACGGCGGAAATCCGCTATCTGGTTATTCCCATGCAGCCTGCCGACACCGATGGCTGGAGTGCTGAGCGGCTGGCGGCGCTGGTCACACGTGACAGCATGATCGGCACCGGGCTGGCGCTCGATCCGTCGGCAGTCAGTAAAGGCAGCACGGGAGCAGCGACATGAACGGCGCGCACGATATGGGCGGTATGATGGGCTTCGGCCCGGTACGCCCCGAAGCGAATGAGCCGGTGTTCCATGCCGAATGGGAGCGCCGAGTCCGCGCCATGACGTTCGTGATGGGGCGGCCCGGTGGCTGGAACATCGACCAGGGCCGCTATGCCCGTGAGGATGTGCCGCCGCTCAATTACCTGTCGCAGACATACTACGAAATCTGGTTTGCCGGTCTGACGCGGATGCTGGCGGAGCGTGAGCTGGTCCGCGCCGACGAGTTGGCGGCAGGCAAAGCGTTGTATCCGGCGAAACCGCTGACTGGCGTCATCAAGGCTGATGAGGTTGTGCCGATGCTGGCGAAAGGCCGGTCGTCAGCGCGGCCGCCAAGCGCGCCAGCGGTGTTTGCCATCGGCGATCGGGTGCGTGCCCGCAACATCCATCCGGCCGGTCATACGCGGCTGCCGCGCTATGTCCGTGGTCACGTCGGCACCGTGACACTGATGCATGGCGCGCACGTCTTTCCTGATGCAATTGCCGCCGGTCAGGGCGAAGCGCCGCAGCACCTCTACACGGTGCGCTTTACTGGCCGGGAATTGTGGGGGGAGGCGGCTGATCCAACCGTCACCGTGTCGGTTGACGCCTGGGAGAGCTACCTGGAGCCGCTGACATGACCGCACAGCCGTTCAGCCCACTGCCGGATCAACCGCGTGACCAGGATGGTCCCGTCTTCCGTGAGGCTTGGGAAGCGCAGGCGTTCGCGATGGCGCTGCTGCTGCACAAACGCGGTGTCTTCACGTGGCCAGAATGGGCGGCGTCGCTCAGTGCCGAAATCAAAGCGGCCCAAGCCGGGGGCGATCCTGATCTCGGTACCACCTACTACCAGCATTGGCTGAAGGCGCTGGAGCGCTTGGTAATCGACAAAGGCGTGGCCACCGCTGAAGCGCTCCATCGAACGGCGCACGCCTGGGAAGATGCCGCGCGAGCCACCCCGCACGGTCAGCCAATCACGTTGAACTGAGTGTATTCGGCCAAAATGGCGCAAGAAATAAAACGACCAGAACCCGTCAACCGAACAGGTCCGGTGGGTCGGCTTCATCGGCGGGTACCAGATCGGCGGCCCCCACCCCGATCAGGCGGAAGGTGCGGCCGTCGGCGGCTTTGCGGATCAGAGTGATGGCAGCAGCCTCGATCAGGATCGCTTTCTGCGTCGGATGAGCCAGTTTCATGTTTCGCGTCATCACCTGGAAGCTTGAGGTCTTGAGCTTCAGCACTACCGTTCCCGCCGCCAGTTCCTTGCGTACCAGAGACCGCGCCACCCGGTCGCACATCGGCAGCGCCGCCGCGATCAGCGCCTCAGCCACGCCGGTATCCTGAGCGAACGTATCCTCCGCCGAGATGCTCTTGGTCGGCCGCCAGCCCGTCACCACGCGGCTATCCTCGCCCTGGGCGTAAAGCGCGAGGCGGTGGCCGAACTTGCCGTAGCGGCGCGCCAGCTGATCGCCTGTTAGCCCCTGCAGATCGGCAATGATCCGGATGCCGTCCGCCTCCATCCGCTTTGCCGTGGCGCTGCCAACGCCATTGATTTTCGACACCGACAGGGGGCTGAGCAGGGCTTTCGCCTCTGCCCGGCCGATCACCGAAAACCCGCGCGGCTTCTGCAACTCAGATGCCAGCTTGGCCAGAAACTTGTTCGGCCCCAGGCCGATGGAAACAGTGATGCCAACTTCGTGTTCGACGCGCGCCGCAATGATGCTCAGCGCCTCGGCGGCGGGCGGTGCCTCGGTGCGGTGGTCGTCGGTCAGATCGAGATAAGCCTCGTCCAGCGATACCGGCTCGTACAGCGACGTTGCCGCCGCAAAAATCCCGCGTATCGCCGCCGACACCTCGGCATACTTGCGCATGTTTGGCGGCACCACCGTCGCTTTCGGGCACAACTCCATGGCGCGGAACATCGGCATCGCCGAGTGCACGCCGAACTTGCGGGCGATGTAGCACGCGGTCGTCACCACCCCGCGCCCACCCGCATGCCCAACGATCAGCGGCACATTCCGCAGGCTCGGATCATCGCGCTTCTCAACGGAGGCGTAGAACGCATCGCAGTCCACGTGCGCGATGCCCAGCTGTTCAAGCTCCGGATGCCGGACGACACGCGCACCATCGCAAACCGGACAGGCGGTGGTGTCCGCTGCGGCGTCGCCAATGGTGCAGCAGTCGCGGCAAAGCAAGCGGTTCATGAGGCGAATTAGCACGTCGGCGCTGGACAGCTCAAGCGATCCAGATGAAGCTCGGCTCGGGGGCTGATTTATTGGGAATTGTTGCTTAGCAAAAAAGGTGCATTCCAATGCGTAGTGAAATCTTTGGTATTCTATTCGAGGTGTCCTTCATCTTGATTGTAACCGCAATCGGCGTGCGCAGAGCCTGTTCTTCGGCCGTGCGAACCGGAACAAGCGATGCACTGACCGTCGAGGATGACCAACGAAGTCGTGCGATATTGCGACAGTTTTTGCCCCCGTTGGCGATTTGGTTATTGCCTCTGTGGTCTGTTTGTTCCGTTGTCCGCGCAGGACAATTGGCCCCTTGGAATGGTCTGTTAGCGGTTTTAATCTGGGTATCAATCGGATGGCTGCTACTCGGCTTCCTCAGTCCCATCGGGGTCGGCAAAGGGGCGGGGATAAATGCAGCGAAATCAGATCATGTTTTTCAATCCTGGAGTTTTGAGCGGTGCCTTTCTTTTTGGATGCTTCCTGCAGCAATTGTCGTTTATGGGACGCCCAATGTGCTGACCACAGCAGTAGTGCCTGAAATCTACTCCCTGGCCTCACTAGTGTCCGGCTAACTCGTGAACAGATTCAACTGGTTACCGACCTCCTGATCTTCAGATGTGGGCTGATCTTGCGACAAAGCCTGTAGAATGG
>JAYSVA010000052.1:0-4574 GCA_043718785.1 Hyphomicrobiaceae bacterium | reverse complement strand
GCACCTGCATGATAGGCAACGATCTCCAGCTCTCAGGCTTCCACGCGGACGGCATAAAACGTACTCCAAATAGGGTGATGCATGGGGACCGCTCACTTTCAGCGCCGACCCCACACGTGCTCGTCCGCAGGTTATAGGCCGCAGCGGTGGAGAGGGCTAGCGTGAAGTGGCGAGCGACTGGACGACCGCATATTTGAGGCTATGGTACAGTACCAAACGCCTAGGCTTTCTAGCCTCTGAACCGATGCAACATACAATTCTTGATTCAATTTGGGGGGCAACATGGTTTCCACTTTGCTGGATTTTGTTGAATTCGCTAAAAGCAACGCAATCGTATTTACAGTAATTGGGAGCCTCGCAGGACTCGCGACATGGTGGATAAATCGCGAAGTTGGCAAGCGCACCATGGCTCGACTTACACTGGACCAGCAATCATCCAGCGACCACCACATCCTCAATCTTTGCACGGCCCTAAGCGACAGCAAACAGTCGCTGCAGCTTGCCGCCGCCGCATTGCTAGTCGACCGCGCAAGAACCACAAACCAACGTGGACGAAGCAGTTCTGAGCAGATAGCTATTCTACAGGCACTACTTGCGGCCACCATTGACGACAAACGCACGGTAGACCGGCTTCCGGCATCGGCCGATCTTTGCAAGTACATTGCCGATAGTTTGGTCGAGATCCTAAACGCCAGAGACACACCACCCAACTTGGACTCGCCACTCGCAAAATTCTATTGGCAACAGACTCGGCTTACCAATGCAGATTGGAAAGACGTTGATGCACGAGGGCTAGATTTGTTTGGGGCTAATCTCGACCGTGCCTCGCTTCGCCGAGCAAAGCTCAAGGGTTCTATTCTCAATCGCTCATCCCTCAAGGGAACGGTACTTTGCGGCGCAGACCTCAGCGGTGCTGATTTCCGTGGGGCCGATCTCAATGGAGCAGATCTTCGTGCCTGTGATCGCACTTCCAAAGTCATACCAACGGTGTTGATTGGTACAAAGCTACACGGTGTGGATCTCACAAAAACCAAATTGGATGGCGTTGACATCACACAAGTGGCGTATGACGCCAATACGATTTGGCCCGACGGCCTCCACCCGACACGCCCGGAGTTTTCGACGCCACAACACCACCAAATTGACGATTCACTACTCACTAGTTGACCAAAGCGAAGAGCTAAACTGCGATGATTCCATCTAAAGTTGTCGAGCGGGGGCGGCGAATTTTTGTTGCTCAACCGTTCGACTTGCCGAGCCAAAAGTTGTTTGACCAGATAGTCGCACCAGCGCTTTTCGCTGAGTGCTTAGAACCAGTTCACTGTCGTCTGTGCGAGAACAAATTCGTTGTCGAAAGCGTGTTTGCCACGATTGCGCAATGCAGTGCCGTGCTCGCCGTCCTCGCCGGTAGAAATCAAAATGTCTTCATAGAAACCGGAATAGCTATCGCGTTACAAAAGCCCTTAGTACTTCTGGTTCGCACGAAGCAAGACGCTGGAATGCTTGTCGAAAAATTTCCTGTGATCCTGCTGACCGAACCCGAAAAACTTAAGTCAGAACTCAGACTTCTTGCAGGTAAAATTTATGGTCAAATTAAGAGCACAGCTTGAACCAGAGCCGCTCCCGGCGCATATGAAGGGCAACTCGCATTCACGCCGGAGACCGCCGCCATGACCCAGACCAACAATCCGTTTCTCGACCAGTTCGCCAAGATGATGACCGACGCGGCGGGGGCGGCGCAGGGCGTGCGGCGCGAGGTTGAGACCGTGATGAAAGCGCAGGGCGAGAAGGTGCTGAACACGATGGACGTGGTCAAGCGCGAGGAGTTCGAGGTCGTCAAAGCCATGGCCGAGCGTGCGCGCACTGAGAACGAGAAGCTAGAAGCGCGGATCGTGGCGCTGGAAGCGGCGTTGGGCATTGGTAAGCCGTTGGTATGAGCACCCAAGCAAGTTGATCCCCTCTTCCGCTTCCCCGGAATTTTTGGGCGCTGAAGCGCCAAAAATATCCGGGGTCTTCACCACAATCGGTTGCGCACGTCTGCGGACAACCTCGGCAGTTGAAGATCCCGGATAAGCGAACCGCCCGGTGGGCGGATCGCATTCCGGGAAAACGGAAGAGGAGGCACCACACCACCGTGGCATTTGAGGGGCGGATGCAACTGCGGTTTCTCTCCACAGTCTTCCCCTGGTCTATCCACAGGTTGTCCCCGGAAAGGCCTGATTTACGGGCCTTTGCCGCAGGGCGAACACTTTGATCGTGGACAAAAAGCACACTCGCTTGCGGCAGGGTGCTGGTTCTGTTTCCGTCATCTCAAGTGATTTGCGCAAGCGAGCGTGACCTTCGGTTCAAACCCAAGGTTGCATGAGCGCTGGTTGCGTAAATGAGCTCATGATCAGGGATACCACGACGATGGCAATGGCAGATATTCGGTTCGGACGCGTTGCGAACCCGGTTGACCTGGTCGAACAGGTGGCGGCCTCGCACGAGTGGGCGACGGATCGCTCCAGCGATGACGAACTAACGATGGTGGTGGCGGGCAGCTGGGCGGATTACCAGGTGTCGCTAAACTGGCGTGAGGACCTCGAGTCCCTACACATCGCCTGCGCCTTTGACTTCAAGGTGCCAGATAACCGCATGACCGAAGTCTACCGCTTGATCGCCCAGATCAACGAACAGCTGTGGCTCGGCCATTTCGACATCTGGGGCAAAGAAGGCCTGATCATGTTCCGTCAGGGCTTGATGCTCAACGGCACAGTGGCCACGGATCGCCAGTGCGAAGCGCTGCTGAAGGCGGCCCTTGAAGCCTGCGAGCGCTATTATCAGTCGTTCCAGTTCGTTGTTTGGGCGGGCAAAACCGCTCATGAATCATTGGTGTCCAGCATGTTCCAAACCGAGGGACGGGCTTGACCCGGCGCTAAAGATAACGGTTTATCGGGCAGGCAGTGCTTAGGCACTTGCCTGCTTTTTTGTTTTTGCGAGGCAAGTCATGGCGATAGCACTAAACGGCCCCCTGGTTCTGGTTGGCGCGGGCAAAATGGGCGGGGCGATGCTGGCCGGATGGCTAGAGCAGGGGCTTGACCCGAACCTGGTCTACATCCAGGAGCCGTCGCCACCGCCGGAAGTGCTGGACCTGCTGCGCGCGTTCAACATCACGACGCACACCGCGCTGCCATCGAACATGCCCTCACCCGCCGTGCTGCTGGTCGCCGTCAAGCCGCAGATCATGGAGCAGGTGTTTCCGCCGCTGGTCGCGCGCG
The DNA here is from genome assembly GCA_043718785.1 of Hyphomicrobiaceae bacterium. Classification (GTDB taxonomy): domain Bacteria; phylum Pseudomonadota; class Alphaproteobacteria; order Rhizobiales; family Hyphomicrobiaceae; genus JAYSVA01. Next base: position 1,317 of record JAYSVA010000052.1, on the reverse strand, counting down.
TCGGCAAGAACACGGTGGTGCTGTCGATTGCGGCAGGGCGGACCATCAAGAGCTTCGAGGCGCACCTGAAGCCGGGCACGGCCGTGGTGCGATCGATTCCCAACACGCCAGCCGCGATTTCACGTGGTATTACGGTGTGTTGCCCGAACAAGTTCGTCTCAGCTTCGCAACGGCAACTGTGCGACGACTTGCTCTCCGCCGTTGGCGAGGTGGGCTGGGTGGACGATGAGAGCCTGATCGACGTCGCCACCGCTGTGTCGGGTTCCGGCCCGGCCTACGTGTTTCTCCTCGCCGAAACGCTGGCCGAAGCGGGCCGCAAAGCCGGGCTGGATGCGAAACTGGCGCGTCAACTAGCGGATGCGACGGTGGCCGGGTCCGGCGAGCTGCTGCGCCGATCCGGGCTTGACGCGGCGACATTGCGCCAGAACGTGACCTCACCGAACGGTACCACCCATGCCGCTTTGCAGCTGTTGATGGCCGATCCTGGCGGGCTGCAGCCGTTGATGACGGCGGCGATTGCTGCTGCGACCAAACGCAGCCGCGAACTTAGCTCGTGAGCTGATCCGTTTCCTGAAATCCGGGCTATAACTGCTTGTCCACTTGTAGGTTGGGTCAAGCTTTTGCGCGACCCGACACTTTGCCACCACCCGTGGATGTTGGGTCGCGCGAGTGGGCTTGACCCAACCTACGGCCGGTGCCCCGCAGGAGATGAGCCATGATTGACCAATCGACGCCTAAAGGCCGCATTATCGAAACCGCCCTTCGGCTTGCTGCCGAGAAGCCGTGGCATGACGTGGCCATTCTCGACATCGCCGAGGCAGCGGGCGTGTCGCTCGTCGATTTCAAGAAGGAATTCCCGTCGAAAGCGGCCATTCTGATGGGATTTTCGCGCGCCATCGATGAGGTTGTGCTGAAGGGCGTGACCAAGCGCACCCCCGGTTCCCCCGCCCGCGATGCGCTGTTCGAGGTGCTGATGGCGCGGTTCGATGCGATGCAGCCGTATCGCCGGGGCTTGCGCTCGATTGTCGGGGCCGGATTGCCTGATATGGCGATGATGCAGCGGCTGTTCTCCTCGCAGGCGTGGATGTTGAACGCCGCCGGCGTGCCACTGAATGGCGTTGGCGGTACTGTCCGTGTGTTCGGCCTGACCTCGGTTTATGCCTCAGTATTCCGCACCTGGCTCGACGACGACGATGCCGGACAAGCCCGCACCATGGCCGCCCTCGACCGCCGCCTGCGTCGCGGCGAAGGCTCCCTCGCGACGTTCGACAGCGTGTTCGGCTCAGTGACCGGCGTGTTCGAGATGCTGATGGGGCG
>JAYSVA010000510.1:0-13377 GCA_043718785.1 Hyphomicrobiaceae bacterium | reverse complement strand
TGCGCACGCATCCGGCTGCGCGGACAAACGCCGTGTTTTGTGGCTCTGCTCCTGCTCTGCAAAAATAATGCACGTTAACGATATCTTTGTGCAGATTGTCTCTTGACCAGCGTGACGCTCTGTGGCATATTTTCAGTAGGCTACGACAGGTGAGAAATCCCGGTAGGCCCTACCCACGTAAACGCGCCCATTTTTGCAATCGTGCCACGCCGTCGGCCATATCCGATGTGCTGCGCGAGTAGGAGAAGCGCAGGAACTGGTGGCCACGGGCTTCGTCGAAGTCGACGCCGGGGGTTGCCGCCACGCCGGTTTCATCGAGCATCAGTTTGGCAAACGCGAGGCTGTCGCTCGTGAAACGGCTGACGTCGGCGTAGAGGTAGAACGCGCCGTCGGCGGGGACGAGGCGGTCGAACCCGGCTTTTGGCAGTTCGGTGAGCAGCAGGTCGCGGTTGGCACGGTAGACGCGCTTGTTGGCCTCGAGTTCGTCTAAGCCGCCGAACGCACCGAGGGCGGCGACTTGGGCGACGGCGGGGGGCGAGATGTAGAAGTTCTGGGCGAGGCGTTCGACCGGTTCGACGAGGTGGTCCGGCACGATCATCCAGCCGACGCGCCAGCCGGTCATCGAGAAGTATTTTGAGAAGCTGTTGATAACAATCACATCATCGGAATACTTCAGCGCGGTGGTGTCGGGCATGCCGCCCTCATCGCCGTAAGTGAGGCCGTGGTAGATTTCGTCGGAGATGAACCAGAGTTTGCGCCGTTTGCAGACGTCGATGATGGCGGCGAGGCGGTCCGGCTCTAGCATCGTGCCGGTGGGGTTGGCGGGGCTGGCGATCAGTAACCCGCTGAGGGCGTCTTTGGCGGCGCTGGCGTCGATCTGGGCGGCGGTGGGCATCCAGCGGGTGTCGGGGCCGGTGTCGAGGATGACGGGGACCTGGCCAAGGGCGGTCAGGATGTGGCGGTAGCAGGGGTAGCCAGGGTTCGGCAGGGCGACTTTGGCACCGACATCGAAGGCGGCGAGGAAGCTCAGCACGAACGCCGCCGACGAGCCGGAGGTGACGACGACGCGGTTGGGGGAAATCGTAATGCCGTACCAGTCGTAATACAGCTGGGCGATGCGTTCGCGCAGTGCTGGCATGCCGAGCGCCAGGGTGTAGCCGAGGGTGTCGGTGTCGAGGGCACGTTTGACGGCCTCGCGGGCGGCGCGCGGGGCGGCGGTGGCGGGCTGGCCAACCTCCATGTGGATGACTTTGTGGCCGGCAGCCTCGCGGGCGGCGGCGGCGCGCATCACGTCCATGACGATGAACGAGGCGATGCCGGAGCGACCAGAAGCTGAAAGAGCGGCGGCCAATCCAGCGGCGAAACGTTGCTGTTCGGCCTCTGACAGGGCGGGCGGCAGGGCTGTGGTCATCTGCGATCCTCGAATTCGGATGTGTTAGCCGCTGAACGGCCACAATGCCTGCATTGTTGTGTCAAGGAAGCGGTGTAACGGATTTGCCATGTCGACCACAACTTTAGTTTGTTGCGGACCGAGAGTTGGCGGCGTTGACCCTTTACCGCCGCATAGCTAGGGTTTTCGTAGTGCTCCAAATGAAATGGGCTGAAAGATGCGCGTGAAGCCGATCAGACTGACCGTATTTGCCGCGATCAGCGGAGCCTGCGCTTTACTGGCGGCGGCAGCACCAGCGGCGGCACAGGGTTTCGGCACGATCCGCGATACCGAGATTGAGGCGCTGCTGAACGACTACGCCCGGCCGATCTTCAAGGCGGCAGGGCTCGGTGAAGGCCGTGTCGCCATGCGGATCGTCAAGAGCGATGCGTTCAACGCCTTCGTGCTGGATGGTCGCAACGTGTTTATCCACACCGGCGCATTGACGCAGTCGGAGACACCGAACCAGGTGATCGGGGTCATCGCGCATGAGGCCGGGCACATCACCGGCGGGCATATGGCGGCGTTGCGAGCGCGGATTGCCCGTGACACCACGAAGATGCTGCTGATGCGCATTCTCGGCATCGGCGTGGCGGTGGCGACGGGGTCCCCCGGCGCGGCGCTGGCCGGTGAGGAGCTCATCATGCGGTCACTGCTGGCGGAGCGGCGGTCGCAGGAATCAGCGGCGGATCAGGCCGGGTTGACGTTTCTGAACGCGACGAAACAGTCGGGAAAGGGCATGCTCGAGACGTTCGAGCGGTTTGCCCAGCAGGAATTCATCGGCGACAAGAACCAGGACCCGTTTGTACGCAGCCATCCGGTGGCGACAGAGCGGCTGGCGCAGTTGCGTGATGCCGTGCAGAAGAACCCGAATTTCAGCACGAAAGACACGGTGGCCCTGCAGCTGCGACACGACATGATGCGGGCAAAGCTGGCGGGCTATCTGGAACGGCCAGCGGCGGTGCTGAACCGCTACCCTTACAGCGATACCAGCCTGCCAGCCCGTTACGCCCGCGCCATCTCGAAGTATTTCTCCGGCCAGCTCGATCAGGCGGTGGTGGAATTCGATGCGCTGATCAAGGAGCAGCCGACCAACCCGTACTTCTGGGAAATCAAGGGTGAGCTGCTGGCCAAAGGCGGACGCCCGAAGGAGGCACTGGCCCCGCTGCGGCAGGCGCTGAAGCTGTCGGGTAACGCCAATTTGATTCGCGCCGAGCTCGGCCGTGCGCTTGTGCAGACCAACGATCCAGCCGCCCTGCCAGAAGCGATCAGCATGCTTGACCGCTCGCTCGTCGAGGATAAGAACCCGCAGGCGTATCGTGCGCTAGCGGATGCGTTCTACCGCCAGGAGAAGCGCCCCGAGGCCGATGCCGCGACGGCTGAGGCCACATTCCTGGAGGGGGACTTGAAGCAAGCGCAAATTTTCGCCAAACGTGCCAAAACGCAGCTCGCCCAAGGCTCTGTGGGTTGGCGCAAAATGGACGATATCATCAACTATAAACCGCAAGAAAACTGATCAACCGATCCACTTCGGCTTATCAGTCGCTGCCGCTCCCCCCATTGCTCGAATGCAAAAGGTAACAGTCATGTCCGATCACAAGCCCGCCCCGAACGGCTCCTCCAACGAGTCAATCATTTCGCGCGTGCTCGCCGCCCTGCCGACCCAAAAGGGTGTCATGGTGGCAGGCCCGCTATTGCTTGGCCTCGCCGCCGTGCTGATGCTGACGGGCCGCCCGGCCCCTGTCGCGACCGTAACACCAGCTGCCCCTGCCGCTGCTGTCAAGGTGGCCCAGACCGCCCCGGCAGCAGTCGCAACGGTTGCGACGCCGGTTGCCCCGGCAGCGCCAACGGTGGCCGCCCCGGCAGCGAAAACGGCAGCACCGGTCGCCACGCCGGCAGCAGTCGCGTCGAGCTTTTCGCCAGCGCAGCGCACCGAAATCGAGGGCTTGATCAAGTCGTACCTGATCAACAACCCGGATGTGCTGATTGAGGTGACGAAGGAGCTGGAGAAGCGCCAGGCCGCGATGCAGGCGGATGAGCACAAGAAGGTCATCGTTGAGAAGAAGGCGTCGATCTTTGCTGCGCCAACCGACTTTGCCATGGGCAGCAAGGCCAAGGGCGCGATCAGCGTCGTCGAGTTCTTCGACTACAACTGCGGCTGGTGCAAGAAGGCTGTCGATGATCTGGGCAAGCTGACCGCTGCTGACCCGAATGTCCGCATCGTCTTCAAGGAACTGCCGATCTTTGGCGAGGATTCGACGGTGGCTGCGAAGGCGGCGATGGCATCGATCAAACAGGGCAAGTACTGGGATTATCACGTCGCCCTGATGAAGGAAAAGAAGGTCTCCAAGGACAACGTTTACACCATCGCCGAGAAGGTCGGGCTGAACGTTGACAAACTGAAGGCCGACATGGCCGACCCCGCCCTTGATGCCGCCTTGAAGGAGAACGCCGCCATTGCCCAGGCCCTGGCGATCGAGGGCACGCCTGGCTTCATCGTTGATACCAAGGTCAACGTCGGCTACGTCCCCGTCGATGGCCTGAAAGCCCTGATCGCCGACGTCCGCAAAGCCGGTTGCCAGGTTTGCTAACTAGTTGATATTGATCCGTCAACTGAACCCTTAGCCCTTGCGGGGGAGGACAGCGCGGCTCGATTTTTGTACTTCGCAAAAATCGATTTTTGCCGCGTAAGGTGGGGGGTGTGCTGCGGAGCCCCCATCTCCCAGAGCAATCGCATATGACGTCCGTAGGTCGGGTAGAGCCCTCTTGCGAGACCCGACACCGCTTGCTCAGGGCGAAACGCAGCCACCACCCGTGGATGTCGGGTCTCGCGAAGACGCTCTACCCGATCCTCACGTCCATCGGAACTGTTCGATAGGCGATTGAGTGCCGTCCCCGATCCCCGGCCCACCCCGCAATAGGGGGAAGGGAGAAAAAACGAAAACGTCAGCCGATCCACGCCCGCTCACTTCCCACTCTTCAGCCGTTCCAGCAGCTCGATGGTGGGGTAGCTGTCGGCGGGTTGGCCGAACTTGAGCTGGGCGGCACGGATGGCGCTGCGGCTGCCGGTGCCAAGCTTGCCATCGGCTTCACCGGCGGGGAAGCCGCGCTTGTTGAGCAAGGTCTGGACTTCCGTCAGCTGCGTCGCGTTGAGCACCGGCACCAGTGCCTTGCCACGGCTCATGGCGGGGGCGCCGTTGATCCGGTTGGCCAAGTAAGCCGCTGTCACCGCGTAGTTGAGCGACTGGTTCCACTTCAAGTAGGCCTCGAAGTTCGGATACGCCAGGAACGCCGGACCGTTGCGGCCCATCAGCAGGATCAGCGATGACGGCATGCCGTCGTTCGGCAATGCGCTGCCGTCCGCCGTGGTCACACCCCACTTCGCCCACTGTGAGCGCGGGTGTTTAATGGCGTTATCTGCCTGCTCCCAGGCCATGTTGGCGGGCACGCGGACTTCCTGCAGCCACGGCTGGCCTTTGGCCCAACCGAGACTCTGGAGGAAGTTGGCCGAAGAGCCGATCACATCAGCGGGGCTGCGCATCAGGTTGCGTTTGCCATCGCCATCGTAGTCCACGGCATGGTTGAAATAGTGGCTCGGCAGAAACTGTGTTTGGCCGAGTTCACCAGCCCAGGAGCCGATCATTTCGGCGGCGGTCAGATCACCCCGGTCGATAATTTTGAGAGCGGAGACCAGCTCGGCCCGGAACATCTCCGAGCGGCGGCAATCGTAGGCCAGGGTCGCCAGTGAACGGAGCACCGGCTTGTTGCCCATGCCGGAGCCGAAATCGCTTTCCAACGCCCAGAACGCGGCAATCACCGGGGCCGGAATGCCATACTGCTGCTCGGCCCGGACAAATGTCGCCTTGTGTTTGACGATCTGGCTCGCACCGCTGGATTGGCGGTTTTTCGACGCCAGCTTGTCCGAGAATTCGAGGAAGCTCTGCTGGAAGAACTTCTGGCCGCGATCCGTGTTGATAATGTTCTGGTCCATCGTCATGCCGGCGAGGGACGACTGGATGGTTTTCTGGGTAACGCCTTGCTTCGCTGCATCCACCTTAAATGCCGCGAGCCAGCCGTCGAAGTTGCCTGAATTTTGGCACGACGCGGCCATTGCGGTACCGCTGAGAAGGATTGTTGATCCCACTGCGGCGATCACGCCCAAACACCGTTTCAACATACAGATCACCCGTTACTCGTTACAACACAAGCCTTGTTGGCGTAGCTTCAATGCGACCGTCAAGGTTTAATCCCTAGACCAGCACCGGCATCGACACCTGCGGGCCCGCATCAAACACCCGCTTATAACGCTCGATTTCCGACGCTGGCCCTACGGCCTTCTCAAGATTATCCGACAATTTCACGGCAGGACGGCCGTTGGCCGAGAGAACTTTACAGACGATGGAGAACGGATCGAGGCCGCCAGCGGGGGTTAAGCCTCTGAAATCGTTGGTCAGCAGCGTGCCCCAACCATAACCGACCTTGATGCGACCGCTGAACTGGCGGTGCAGGCTCTCAATCGTTGCGACATCGAGCCCGTCCGAGAAGATCGCCAGCTTCTCACGCGGATCCTGGCCTTGCGCCTGCCACCAGCGGATCGCCGCCTCACAGGCCGCCACGGGATCGCCGCTATCGATGCGGATGCCGGTCCAACCCGCCAGCCAGCTCGGCGCTCGCTCCAGAAACTTGGCGGTACCATAGGTATCCGGCAGGATAATGCGGAGGTTGCCTTCGTAGTCCTCCTGCCAGTTCTCCAGCACTTTGTAGGGCGCTGCCGCCAACTCTGCATCGGTGTTGGCCAAGCTCGAATACACCATCGGCAGCTCATGCGCGTTGGTGCCAATGGCTTCAACTTCGCGGCGCATTGCGATCAGGCAGTTCGACGTGCCGAGGAACGACGTGCCAAGGCCTTCGTGCATGGCCTGCACGCACCAGTCCTGCCAGAGAAACCCGTGCCGCCGCCGAGTGCCAAAATCAGCGATGCGCAGGTTCTCCAGTGCGCGCAACCGCTCCAGTTTCTCCCAAACCCGCGTCATCGCGCGGGCGTACAGTACCTGCAGCTCGAACTTGCCGAGGCTGCGCAGCACCGCCCGCGAGCGCAGCTCCATGATCACGGCGAGTGCCGGGATCTCCCACATCGTCGTCTCGATCCACGGCCCCTCGAAGGTCAGCTCATACTGGTCGCCGCGCTCTTCCAAGTGGTAAGCCGGGAACCGGAACGCCTCCAGCCAAGCCATGAAGTCCGACGAGAACATCTGCCGCTTGCCGTAAAACGTGTTGCCACGCAGCCAAGTGCTTTCACCCCGCGTCAGCCGCAGCGTGCGAATGTGGTCGAGCTGTTCCTTGAGCTCGCCCTTGTCGATCAACTTGGCCAGCTTGACGCTACGCGTCCGGTTGATGATGCCGAACGTCACCTGCGTCTGGGACAGACGGCGATGGATGGTCTGCGCCATCAGCAGTTTGTAGAAATCCGTATCGATCACCGACCGAACGATCGGGTCGATCTTCCAGGTGTGGTTATAGACGCGGGCGGCAAGGTCGGTCACGGGGCAGCTTTCCGCTGTTAGGAAACGTTGCAGCCAAGCCTAGCGGCCCAAACTGCTGGTGGCAAACGCAGCTGTCGCACTATGGTTGCTGGCGCAGTTTGACATGGGCTTATGGTGCACGCGCGCCTGGTAGCGTCGGCGTTGGCACCGGCGTCGGCGTGACCGCCATTGCGGCACCCCGGCTCGCTTTCGGCAAGACAATTGCGTAGTCGAGTTGTAGCGGCGCGCCTTTCGTGCGGCGCGGCCATTCGAACGATTCAGTGCGCACTGGCAGTCCGTTGAGCCAGGGCAGCGTCACACGCTCGTTGGGCAATCCGGCAGACGGTCGGTTCCGCCAGATGATCAGGGCACCCTCGGTCTCAATGCGCTGTTCTGTGACCCACGGCGAGACCCCGAGGTTGCTTTCCATCACCAGCGATGGCCGCCCGGGTGCGGTCAGCGCCACCAACCCGGCTGGCTGGAAGTCTCCGATGACAATGCGCAGCGGTTGATCTGTTGCCTGGTTCCAAATCGCCTGCATGCGCGTCGCAATCTCCGCCTGCGGCCAGTTCATCGGTGCAGGACGGCGGTTCACGGAGGGGCCGATGATCACGGTTGCGGCGTAAACTAGGGCAACGAGCGGCAGCACCACCGTGGTTGTGACCGCCAGCCGCACGAGCGCCTGATGATTAAACCGGTCGGAGGTGACCGCCACCGCCAACAAGCCTGACATCAGCGACAACGGCGCGCCCCACGCACCGCGCAAGCCAACGGAGAAGATCACCGCGCCCACCACGATCAGCACCAACGGCGTGATGCCAAACCAGAGCAGGAACATCCAGCCGCGCATACTGATCGGCGCGCTCGACAACGGCAGATCACCGGGATCGCGCCGCCACCCGATCAGACCCGCAATCAGCATCATAATCAGCATGGCACCGTGACACGCCAGCTGCAGCGCCAGGAACGTTGGCACCCCCACTGAGCTCGTCGATAGCGACCGGCCGGCGGCGTAGCCCAATGGCGCCTGGTAGTTCTGCGAGAACCACATCAAACCCGGTGCGGACACTGCCGCGAATACCACCAGCGCGACCCAAGGCCAGGGCGTGGCCAGCAACGCCCGCCGCGACGTTGGATCAGCGATCAGCCAGATCGCCGCTGTCAAAATGAGCAACGCCGCCGAGTACTTGGCATAGGTCAATCCGGCCGCCAGCAAGCCGCCCGTGATCCACCAGAACGCGGCAACGAGGTTCGACCTGGCCTGCGGTGCGCGCCACAAACACAGCAGCAGCCCAGACCACAATGGCAGCTGGACGATGTTATGGTTCAGCTCCGGCGACGGCCACGAATAGAAATAAATACCCGTCAGCAACAGGGTAGCGGCGAGTGCCCGCGCCCCCTCCATCAAATCGCAACCGAGCCGGAAAATGAACGCAAACGCTACAATGATGCAGAGCTGCGGCAACACATATGCCGACCACGACACCGACCCCGTGAGCCGGTAAGCGCCCTCTAGCAGCCAACTTGGCAACGGCGGGTGCTTGTGGGTGCCAATCAGCCATTCCCGGCCCCACATGTACCCTTCAAGCACGTCAACCGGCGGCGCGTGATGGGTGAGGATGGGGGCGAGGCTCCAGATCACCAACTGCGCTAGGCACAAAACGGCGAGCCCGTAACGGGGCTGCTGTACCAGGCGATCAATCCCACTGAGCATCCGCTTCAACCCTAGCGCCGGACCTACCAACAGCGCTCGATGAGCGAGGGCGAACATGCAGAAGCCCGGCACGAGGCCGGGCTTCCCACTCGATGACGGCTGCGTATCAGGGCCGGACTTAGAAGTCCATGCCGCCCATTCCGCCCATACCGCCGCCCATTCCACCCATGCCGCCCATACCGCCGCCGCCACCCATACCGCCACCGGCCGATGGCTTGGCAGGCTGGTCAGCAATCATGGCTTCGGTGGTGATGAGCAGGCCCGCAACCGACGCCGCATCTTGCAGCGCGCAACGTACGACTTTGGCTGGGTCGATCACGCCATCGGCGATCAGATCGCAATACACGCCGGTCTGGGCGTTGAAGCCGAAGCCATACTTGTTGTTCTCCAGGATCTTGCCGACGATCACAGCGCCGTCTTCACCAGCGTTCTGGAAGATCGTCTTGGCTGGCACTGACAATGCACGGCGGATGATGCCGATGCCGGTTTTTTGGTCGTCATTCTCAGGCTTCAGGCTGTCGAGGCACTTGATCGCGCGGATTAGGGCGACGCCGCCGCCTGGCACGATGCCTTCTTCGACGGCCGCGCGGGTGGCGTGCAGCGCGTCATCGACGCGGTCTTTGCGCTCTTTCACTTCAACTTCGGTGGCACCGCCGACTTTCAGAATAGCAACGCCGCCAGCCAACTTGGCCAGACGCTCCTGCAGCTTCTCGCGGTCGTAGTCCGAGGTCGTCTCCTCGATCTGCGCCTTGATCTGCTTCACGCGCGCGTCGATGTCGACTTTTTTGCCAACGCCATCGATGATGGTGGTGTTTTCTTTGTCGATCGACACACGCTTGGCGCGGCCGAGCATTTTGAGGGTCACGGCTTCAAGCTTCATGCCGAGATCATCGGTGATCAGTGTGCCACCGGTGAGCGTCGCCAAGTCTTCGAGCATGGCCTTGCGGCGATCACCGAAACCTGGAGCCTTGACGGCTGCGACCTTCAGGCCTCCACGCAACTTGTTGACCACCAGTGTGGCCAATGACTCGCCTTCAACATCTTCCGCGATGATCAGCAGCGGCTTGCCCGATTGAACGACGGCTTCGAGCAACGGCAACATGGCCTGCAGGCCCGGCAGCTTCTTCTCGTGCAGCAGGATGTACGGGTTATCGAGTTCAACCAGCATTTTTTCTGGGTTGGTGATGAAGTACGGCGAGAGATAACCGCGGTCGAACTGCATGCCTTCGACGACATCGAGTTCGGTGGCCAGGCTCTTGGCTTCTTCAACCGTGATCACGCCTTCGTTGCCCACGCGCTTCATGGCTTCGGCGATCAGGCCACCAATTTCGGAATCGCCGTTGGCTGAGATCGTGCCAACCTGGGCGATTTCGTCGTTTGAGGTGACTTTCTTGGCTTTCGCCTTCAGTTCCTCAACAACGCGGGCGACGGCCATATCGATGCCGCGCTTCAGATCCATCGGATTGGCACCGGCGGTGACAGACTTTGCGCCCTCGCGAACGATGGCCTGGCCGAGCACCGTTGCTGTGGTGGTGCCGTCGCCAGCGAGATCATTGGTGCGCGACGCCACTTCTTTCATCATCTGGGCGCCCATATTCTCGAACTTGTCTTCCAGTTCGATTTCCTTGGCGACGGTGACGCCGTCCTTGGTCATGCGCGGGGCACCATAGGACTTCTCAATGACGACGTTGCGGCCCTTCGGACCGAGAGTAACCTTCACGGCGTTGGCGAGAATGTCGACACCGCGCAGCATTTTCTCGCGCGCACTGTGGGAAAACTTGACGTCCTTAGCAGCCATGATGGCTCTCCTGATGGTCTGGTCTAATGTATGATTGCAGCGTGAGATTGCAGTTTTGGGGGATTGAATGGTCCACGCAGCAGGCCCGGCACGCGATGAGCCGGTTTGCTGACGCACATATGTGAAGTGCTGCTAGCAGTGTCAAGCAATGAGTGCCAAATTCGCATCATTGGTTAGCAAACGCGGCATTCTGATGCAGTTGCGGGACACCCTGTCACAAGCATGGCTTTGCGCCCGAGCTCAAATTGCTTGAGCCCTCAAACACAAACACCCACCGGCGGACCGGTGGGTGTTTGTCAATTTAGCTGAACACAATCAATTAGATTGCGAAGTCTTCGATCTTGGAACCACGTGCGAGTTTCGCGACGACCCAGTTTGGTTTGCGGCCACGACCGGTCCAGGTCTGCGACTGATCATCGGGGTTGGCGTATTTGGCGGCAACCGTGCGGCCTTTCGTTGAGACGCGGCCACCAGCACCAAACAATTCGGTGACCGAGAAACCTGCACCGCTGGCCAGAGCTGCGATTTTATCCTTGATATCGCTGCGCTCACGATCACGAGCGGCGCTGATCGCCTTTTTCACTTTTAGATCATGATCAAGCAGATCCTTTAGTGCCATTTTCTCAAGATTTACACTGATACTAGCCATGTCTGCGTCCTTAGCGGTGGTGCGAGAGTTGAAGAGAGAGCGTTGCAATTAGTTGCCGACGAATGAATTGGCATGGACCGTTCCGGTGCCGGTATCCCGCCTCAATGCCCACAAAACTCAGCTGGCGGAATTAAATTAGGTTCCAGCAGCTAACCTAGCGGGTCTGTCGAGGGTAAGCCGTACACTCAGAATAGTTTCCAAATGTCAAATGGCGCAGAAACTGCGGATCGTCAAGACGGCAAATGCCTGGAATTAACCAGCAAATACAATTCCGACTGTATTTAGCGACCAACCAACGATCTTCAGGGCTTCCAAAAGCCGACGCAATCACTAGTTCGGCGAACCGAGATAACCAATCTGTGACCAGCTTCGAAGTCCGAGCTACCCGCAATTTTAGAGCACAATAGTCAAAATCGAAGGTCTAAAGAAACAATCTGAACCGCCGCTGCAATACTAAGGCCTCAGCTGGTTGTTTGGCGTTGTTGCGGACGTTTCCTGCAATCAACCAGTAATACCATCAGTACCTGCAGTTATTCGTTGCTGGACAACGCCGGTTTCAACTCATCGGTACTTGGCCCGGCGCACCCTGTGGCGTTGGCAGGGCCGCAATCAGGTTTTGCAGCGTCGTCACCGTCGACCGATCAACGCGCCCATCAACGCGCTCCGGGCGAAAATGCCGCTGAAATGCCCGGACGTTGGTTTGCAGGGCTTTATCAAACGACAGGCTAACCGCCGTGTCATAACCGTATTGCGCCATAAGCGCCTGCATGCGCCGGGTTTCTGGGGTGTGAGGCCCTAATTCTGCACCAGGATCGTCGTCGGCGCAGGGAACCGGTGGCACCCAATGGCCAACGCCAACTTTTGCCAGCCACGGCCAATCAAATTTCTCACCGGGATCAATTTTACGGAACGGCGCAATATCAGAATGGGCCAGCACCCGCTCTGGCACAATATCGTTCCGCGTGATGATATCGCGAGCCAAATCCCTGACGCCACGCATCTGCACCCGTGAAAACGGATGATAGCCATCTTCGTGGCCAGGATTTTGAATTTCAATGCCAATGGACGCTGAATTGATGTCGGTTTCGCCCTGCCAATACGACACACCAGCATGCCAGGCGCGCATCGACTCAGCCACCATCTGGGTCACGCGACCGTCGACATCGATCACGTAATGACAGGAGACATGACTTTCTGGTCGCGCCAGCCAATCAATGGCCTTCGCAGCGCTCGCCATCCCCGTGTAGTGCATAATCAAAATGGTCGGGCGCAAATTCTTGTTGCGCGGACCAATATTGGGCGACGGATGAAGCGCGCGCACCAATCGGCTGTCTGGTTGTTTCAACATCCTATCGCTCATCAAATCCCGCGCTCCCGGACGATTTTGGCGTAGGCAACATTGATGGACGAGAGTTTACGTGTGGCCAAATCAACAAATTCCGGCGGCACACCGCGTGCCATGGCCAGATCGGGATGATTTTCGCGCACCAACTGTTTGAACCGAGTCCGCAACGAGGCATTGCTGACTTCAGGCTTAAGACCCAGGATCACATAGGGATCGTCCAAGATATTATTGGGATCATCAACGAACTGCGACCTTGCCATGCGGTACTCGGCTGCCGACAAGCCGAATGCGCTGGCTACTGTTTGCAAGTACGTTTCTTCGGCGGGATGCAAAATACCGTCAGCCGCAGCAATATGAAACAATCCGTCGAAAACATCCCGCGTTAATGTGGCGTCACCGAACAGCATAGCCGCAATTTGCCGGGCATAGGTTTCAAAACCCGCAACGTCCTGTGCCGCCAGATCAAAAATGCGCCGGACATTTGCCACCTCGGCAGCCGGGGCACGGAAAATCACATCGAACGTTTTCCGCTCAATGGTCGAGGCGACGCCATCTGATTTCGCCATCTTCGCCGACAGCGAAATCACCGCGACCGTAAACGCAACCGTGTTTTCAGCCGCAGTCCGGGGCCGATCGTCGGTCAAGCCGAGAGCGGCACAAATGCGCTGAAAGACCGAGCGTTTGGTTGGCGGGATGTGTAGTGGCGAAGGGAGTTGATGCACGACGACCGGAAGGTGACCAGGATGAGGTTTACGCGGTGCAGCTGGTACCACACCCTGTCCCTTACAAAGAAGCCCTGATGTGGACGGTGCCACTGCGGTCCGTGTGGCAAGCGGCACAACGGCAATACCGGGCGATTATTTTTCGCGTTCACAAGTCTTTCAGGTAAAAACCACTTTCCAGCCGCACATTCTTGGTTA
>JAYSVA010000509.1:0-2561 GCA_043718785.1 Hyphomicrobiaceae bacterium | reverse complement strand
CGTCGGCGAAACGGGCCTGCTTCAGGTAGACCGGCGCAATCACGTCCCACCCACGGCCATCGTCCGGGGTTTTGGCGATCCGTTCTTCGACGCGGCTGATGAGCTGGCTGACGTCGGCTTGCTCAGTCGACGCCTCCAGGCGGGCGCTGCGCGGTTGATCCGGCATCCAAGGCACACCGGACCACAGATAGAACCCGAGACCGAGCAGCGGCACGCCGACGGCGGCCAGCAACGGGGCGAGCGCCGGTACTTTGCCCGTCGACAGCGGAATAGTCGTCTCCCGGTCGGCCCGAGCTAGCATGCGCCGTGAGATCTCCAGCCGGGCCGCTGCTGCGTCCTCGGCGGATAACGCACCACGGCCTGCTTCGAGGTCAATTTCCGCCAATTGATCGCGATAGACCGCCAGATCACTCACCGCATCGTTGTTCACGGATGGCGAGTTTTCCAGCGTGATTGCAGGCGCGCGCAAAGGCCGGGTGACGAGAAACGTCACCCCTGCTGCCAGTACCGCCGCTAGTGCCCAAAATGTTAACACGCCACTACTCCTGATCGCCTAGTTTCAACGATTAGGAGCCTAACATGGACCTGACAAGGCGGGGATAAGTTCAGGGAAACAATGTCGCCAGCGATCAAGGTCGTAGTTAACAAAAGTGGTTAATTTTCGTCATGGTTGGCGCCGGTCTTGGCCTTCGCCCGCACATAGTCGAGCGGTAGCGCGGTGGTGCACTTCACCTGCTCCATCGCGAACGCCGACGACACGTTCGACAGCTCGATGCGGCTGATCAGCTTCTTGTAGAACTGGTCATAGGCGGCAATGCTCGGCACCACGACCCGCAGCAGATAGTCGACCTGGCCGCTCATGCGATAGAATTCGACGACCTCAGGGAAATCGACGATGGCAGCGTGGAAGGCCGTCAGCCAGTCGATGGAATGCTTGTTGGTCGAAATCGATACGAACACCGTGACGCCGGCGTCGACTTTGTTGGGGTCGAGCACGGCGACGCGTCGCTGGATGATGCCAGCTTCCTCAAGCTTCTGAATGCGGCGCCAGCACGGGGTGGTCGACAAGCCGACGGCCTTGCCAATCTCGGCGACAGGCTGCGTGCAATCCTGCTGCAGGATTTCCAGAATTTTGATGTCCATGAGATCGAGCATTTGGATCACACCATTTTTTGGAACGTGTTCTTCTTTGATCTGGAATAGTGGATCAATCCTATTGCGTTGCAACGGCGTCAAGTGAGAAAATAGTACTTTTTTTCAATTGGCACCCCCCTAGCGGTGGTTGGCAACTTGAATCGTCTCGTTCTGCCTGACATATATGCGTTTCGCCCGGGTAATCCGCCGCGTCGTTAGAATTTTCTTCGAAAATCGAGCTGATGTCCTGATGCCGCAACTGACCTGGATCACGCCCTCCTTCGCCGTCACCGCTGCGTTGGAGCCAGCTGACTTTGCGGCGCTGCGGGAGCAGGGCATCCGCTGCATTATTTCAAACCGGCCCGATGACGAGCAGGCTGATCAGATGAACGCCTCAACCGAGGCAAGACTGGCTTGGCGTGAGGGCATGCTGTTTCGCCATGTGCCAGCCGCCAAGCACGAGCTATTCACCGACGAAATCGTCGATGGCATGGCGCATGCCCTGCAGGGCTGCGAAGGCGCTGTCGTGGCGCACTGCAAAAGCGGTCAACGTTCAGCCATTCTCTGGGCGGCGGCGATGGCGCGTAGTCAGCCGGTTGAGCAGGTGATTCAGGCGTTGCGCGTTGCAGGGTTCGACCTGGAGTTAATCCGCGACGATCTCGATGCCCAGGCCGACCGCAAAAACTGGCACCAACCAGCACCATTCAGCCAGATACCCGAGGTCGTCGATCTCGATTTGCCGAAAGCTCAAGCGGCGGCTTGAGCGACCAGCCTTGCCGCTCGCCTAATCATCCCCTCGGCACCGGGTGTCAGGCGATACGCTGCTAACCCATCGAGCGCCACAAACCGCGCCGTCCGACTGTCACTGGCGGCCACAGGTTCGCCGCCAATCCAGCGGCCGCAGAACACCGCCAGCAGGAAATGCGCGGTCAGTGCCCCGTCGTCGTCGCGGGTGATGACATCGAGCGTGTCGACCAGCCCGACCAGATCGGCTGACACCCCGGTTTCCTCGGCGAGTTCCCGCAGGGCAGCAGTGGCGGCAGGCTCGCCCGGCTCGATGTGGCCGCCGGGCAGGCTCCAGAGGCCAGCACGCGGCGGTTTGGCCCGCTCGACCAACAAGACCTCGTTGCCCCGGAACACCGCAATGCTGGCGGCACATTTCGGCCAATGAGCGAGCATGGGAGTGGCGGGAACCTTGCGGTTTTGATCGTCCGTCGTCATGTTAGACCGATGTTCCTGTTGGATCAGACCCGTTACTTGGATCAGATCATGTGCTCGCGGTATAGCCTGACATCGCCCCCGGAAGCTGTGCGGTCTTACTTTCGGCACCGGCAGACGGAAGGGTTTCCGCCGCGCTATAACATTGCGCCGACGCAGCCCGTGCATATTGTCCACATCGGCCATACCGGCGAGCGGGAGCTGCGGCT
>JAYSVA010000508.1:0-2561 GCA_043718785.1 Hyphomicrobiaceae bacterium | reverse complement strand
GACAAGTCAGCCCATGCAACTCAGCGGAAATAATACGGCACGCTGTACCAGCGTTCTTTGCTCGGCAGGCCTTCGGGCGGTTTGGGAAAACGTGCCTGCCGCACCGCATCCAAGGCCGCTTGATCGAGTTCCCGGTGACCGCTGGTTGAGCGGACAGTGGCATTGGCGATGCTGCCATCGAGCGCCACCGTGAAGTCGATGGTCACCGTGCCAGTCAAGCGTGCCGTTGTGCCGGTGCCAAAGCCTTGGCGCGGTTTCGGCAGCGTCGTCACCAGTGCTGCCATCACGCTTTGGCCGAACGCTTTGGCCGCGCCTGATGCAGCTTTGGCCGCAGCGCTTCCGGTCTCTGGCACCACAACTGCTGATTGGCTGATGCTGCCGCCTTGCACAGCCTCAACCGCTGCCGGATTGGGCAGGCTTGCGACCTGCGTTGTCGCCGGGCTGGCATCGGGTTTCGGTGTCGGCTTGTCGTCTTTCGCGGCAAGTGGCGGATCGATCTCCGGCGCCTGTTTGGCAATGGTGATGGTGTCAGGCGTTTGCGGTTCCGGCTTCTCGTCGAAATCGGGCAGCACCATATCCGGCTTGATCGCCGCATTCGCCGGATCGGGTTTAGCGGCGGCCGCGTCAATGGTTTCGGTGCTGGCGGTTTCGGGTGTGGAGACGCCTTCGTTGGCGGCGAGATCGCTGCTCGCGCCCGTTGCGGGCTTGGAGTCTGGTCGCAATGCCGCCAGCACTTTCGTGTCGATCAGATCGATGCCGATGGCATCGCGACCGACACCACCGCCGCCGATGTCTTCGATGCCGGACGTCGCGCTGAACCACACGGCCGCCGCAACGCTGCCGTGCAACGCCATCGCTGTCATGCAGGCCAGAAAACTGTGGGCGCGGTTGATGGGAAGGCGCTCAGCCATCCACGGCAGATCGGGCGTGCGCGCATCCGGGCTGACGACAGGCAAAGTCGCGGCATCAGCCGCGCCGGTCTCACTGTCATCGGTTGCGCTTGACGTCATGCTGCTGGGTGCCACCAAAGGTTGCGCGTTCTATATCCGGTTTCCCTGGCCAGGGCAAAATTTCACCGGCCCGCGATCAGCCGCCGGAATCTCCGCTGTGGACAGTGGCGCTGCTGTCATCCCGTTGGTCGCCAAACTGGCTTATGGGTTGCTGCAACATCTTTGAGTCTCACATCTTATTTCTTGCTGTCCTGTGGTTGTGTTTTGCGTCGTGGACCGCACTTGCCGGAGCATGCCATGCGCCTCGCGACCTACAACGTCGAAAACTTGTTCTCCCGTGCCAAAGCCCTCAACCTTGATACGTGGGAGGAAGGCCGCAAGATCCTCGAAGCGTTCACCGAATTGAACGAGCTGTTCGAGGAGCGGCTTTACACCGACGCCAACAAAACCCGCATGTATCAGCTGTTGACGCTCCTGGGGATCGACAAGAAGAACGACAGCAAGTTTGTCATCCTGCGCGAAAGTCGGGGCCAGTTTGTGACATTTTCGATGCTGGGCGGCACCAAGATCAAAGCCACGGGACGCGGCGATTGGGTCGGCTGGCTCGAGCTGAAAACCGAGCTGGTGAACGAACGTGCCACCCGCAATTCGGCGCAGGTGGTGCGTGACGTCAATCCTGATGTCATCGCTATGATCGAGGCCGAGAACCGCCAGGCCTTGATGCAGTTCTCCAACAAGCTGATGCCAGCCGTTGGTGCGGCCACTTTCGAACAGGTGATGCTGATCGACGGTAATGACGAGCGCGGCATTGACGTCGGGTTGATGGCCAAGCGCGGCTTCGAGATCGGCTGGATCCGCAGCCACGTGGACGACATCGACGAGCGCCGCCAACGCGTGTTCAGCCGCGATTGCCCAGAGTATTCGATTTGGGCACCGTCAGGCGCGGTTGTGTGGCTGCTGATCAACCACTTCAAGAGCAAAGGCTATGGCAACGCCGATTCGTCGGATGCCAAGCGTGCGCGGCAAGCTGCTGAAGTGGCTCGGATTTATGCGCGCTTGAAAAGCGAAGGCGCTGAGTACATCGCTGTGATGGGCGACCTCAACGATACGCCAGACAGCGCACCGTTGGCTGCCTTGCTGCAAGGCGCCGACCTGAAGGACATGTCTGAGCATCCGTCGTTCATGGATGACGGTCATCCGGGCACGTATCAGAACGGCACGGCACGTGATAAGATCGACTACATTCTGATGTCACCCGCTTTGTATGCCCGCATGCAGCAAGGCGGCATTTGGCGTCGTGGCGTTTGGGGCAAAAACAAAAAGCCGTTGTGGGACGTGTACCCCGAAATGGAGTCGAGCTATCACGCCGCGTCCGATCATGCTGCGCTGTGGGTTGATGTGGATATTTGAGGTGTGAACGCCGTAATGTCCGGACACGCCAGCGGCGTTCCGGGTATGTTGCAAAAAGGGGCGAGGCAGCGGATGCCGCTGGGGCCTTCCCAAGTTGGTCGTGAAACAGCATCGGCTGCCTCTGCATCGAGCAAAGCTGCGGCGCACGTGCCAGAGTTTCTGGGGGTTTCCCCGGCCCACGCTTCCGTAGGGCCCTGCACG
>JAYSVA010000507.1:0-13399 GCA_043718785.1 Hyphomicrobiaceae bacterium | reverse complement strand
CCTCCGCGGCCATGACGAGAATGTGGGGATTTGGCCTCGCATTCGCTCGGCCAAATCCCCGTCGGCAGCGATACTGTGGCCAAGATGTGTGAATCCCCTAGCCTCAAGGGGGAGGAGGCGAAAAACTCAAAGAGCCATCGGATTGGCGAGACAGTATGAGATCTCACGTTATGACACGGACGTTCTGCCAGCGGCTGGCGCTGCTCTCGCTGGCGTTGTTCGCGCCCTTCTCAGTGCACGCGGCGGACCTCGGGGCGGGCAAACTGCCGCTTCGTTATGACCCTGGCCAGCCCGTCGCCTTCGCCGCTGAGGATGAGATCCGCATTGCTGGAACCGTGGAGGGCGACGCCCCCGTTGTCGTCGTGCTGCGCATTGATGACGGCACATCCTGGTCCTATGCCACCCGCTACAATGAGGAACGCACGCTGCCACCCGGACCGTTCCGCTGGACACTGCCCGCCACCGGCCTGCTGACCGCCGCTGGCCGTCTGCTTGACCACCGCGACATCCGCCGCGCCTTCCTGTTTGTCGGCAAGGGCGAGGGCCGCGTGGTCGCCACCCGCTTCGACACAGCCACAGCCCCGCAATTGCCTGCCGGGGCCAAGGGTTACTCGCTCGGGCACAAGTCGGCGCCGCTGGCCGCTGGCTTTGAGCGGATCGCGCCGGACGACAAACGCATTGAACTCGGCAAGGCCACCGCCGTCCGCCGTTCCGCCCCCGATCCGTTGGTGGCGAACGGCATCCGTGGCATTCAGCGGCTGCGGCTGCCGTGGCCTGCTGGCCCCGCCCGGGTAACGCTGTGGACCGAGGATCCCGGTGAGTGGGAACTGCTGCCGCATCCGCTGGAACGCCGCATCCGCATCAATGGCCGCGATGCCCTGGCCACTCGCCTGACGCCTGAGGCATGGCTGGCGACGCGCTATCTGCGCGGCCTCAAGGACGAGCATGGCCCGACGGATGACGCCTGGTCCGCCTACGGTCGCCATCGCGGCGGACAGATCACCGCCGATGTCGAGGTCGGCGCTGAGGGCATCGTCATCGAACTGGCAGGCAGCGGCCCGGAGGCGCTGTATCTTGGCGCGGTGCTCATCGAACCTGCAGGCACCAGCGCCGCATCAGAGTTCGTCGATGCCCAGCGGGCCGAATGGTACCGCAGCGTCTGGCCCGTGGTTGCCGCGCCGCGCAGCGCCGCACCGGTTGCCGTGCGGATCGGCAACCCGCCCACCGAACCACTCAAGGCCACCGCCGCCCCCGAATCCGGCGTGCGGTTGCGGTTTGCCGCCGTTAGTGACATCGCTATCGCCGCAACGGTTGCCAGCGTTGAACCGCCTGTACTGGCGAGTGCTGCAATAACCGCCCGGATCTGGGCCGGGCAACAGCGAATGGAGCGCCGCTATGCCAACGACACCGTGCTGTCGCTCGGCGACAATATGTTGGCGGCCAACGCGGCGGCACTGCCCCTGCGCGCAGGCGAGCCGCGCACTTATGAACTCTGGTTCGATGTACCCGCAGACGCTGCCGCTGGCATCTGGCGTGGAGCCGTGCTCGTTGGCGATGCCAAGACCCCGACCCGCGTGCCCATCGAAATCGAGGTGCTGGCGGTGCGTCTGCCGCCGGTCGCCAAACCGGCCGGTTACTATCTCGACGAAGCCCCGCACGCTACCTGGTTTCCCGGCCAAAACGATGTCCGCGACCGGCAAGTGGCATGCGATCTGGCGCTGATGCAAAGCCTGGGCCTCACCGGCTCTGCCCCCGCCCTGTCGACGCCGACGAAAGAACCCGGCCGTTTCGAAGCTGACATGCTGCGCGCGCAAACAGCGAAAGTCGCGGCGCCCTGGCTTGGCTACACCCCGGCCAAACGAGTGCTAGGCGCCCATGGCATCCAGACGGGTGCCAGCATCATCGCCCGCATCGAGCAGGAGCTGCGCGGCAAAGGCGACATCCCGCCGGTGTGGTCGGTCGCCGATGAGCCGAGCAATCCCGGCCATCCCGAAACGCAGCTGCGCGAGTGGGTTTCAGCCTTACGGGCCGCCGCCCCTGCTGCCAAACTTGCAGCCCAGCTCAACACCCCCGCCGATATGCGTTTGGCCGCGCTGTTCGACGTGCTCATCGTCAATGACGGGTTCGGGCTGGACCTCAAAGGCTTGCGCGATGCGAGCGCCCAAGGCCGCGACCTCTGGTTGTATAACACCGCCCGCCCCCGCCTGACGGCCGGCTTGTGGCTGTGGCGCTCGCCAGCCAGCCGCTACATCCAGTGGCACGCCCGCATGCCGACCGCCGACCCGCTCGACCCAACCGATGGGCGCGAGGGCGACGTCCAGATGGTCTTTCCGTCGCTACAGACCTGCCCTGCCCACCCGACCATCCACCGCGACCTGCTGGAGATGGCCGAGGGTGTGGTCGATCAGCGCTGGCTGCTCTGGCTTGCCGCCCAGCCCGATGCCGATGCCCGCGCGCTGGCTGAGAAAATCCGAAGTGGAACTGGGGATTCGTGGGCACAGGTCCGCCACACCGACTTGCCTCAACTGCGAGAGTCCATTAACACTCTGGCGCGTCGATTGCGTTGAGAGTACCCCCTATGTTCCCGAGTAACCCAGCGTCGGTCCAGGCTTGCATAGGTATCGCGCGTCGCAGCGGTGTTGCGCTATCTGTGGCGTTGCTACTCAGCGCGGCGCTTACTGGCTGTTCCAGCAACTCCAGCCCGCTGCTGGCACCTCCACCAAAGGACTTGCAGACCGGCCAGTTACCGACCAAAGCCCCGGCAGGATCCGTCGCCGAACAGGCGCAGCTAAAAGCGATCATCAAGAACTGCCCGACCATCGCTGAACCCGCCCAAAACATTGGCGTTGCAGCAATGCTGGAGCAGGCCAAGGCCTCACCCGACGCGCCTAAGCCCGCGCAGATGAGCAAGGCTGATAGCGAGTGTCTCGCTGCCCGGGTCAAGGCCCAGCTGATGGCGACGAGCACCCAGCCATCCCCCGCCGCGTCAACCGGCTCCGTCGTCCCCTCCAAGGGCACCGACCTGACCATCGACTTCGATAGCGATACCACGCCGGTTTCGCCAAAGGACAAGCGCACCATCACCGACTTCGTCTCGAAGAAGTCGAACGCCGCCCGCAAGGTGCGGATTTTCGCTGGCCGAGGCGGTAAGGGCAACATGTTTGACCAAGCAGTCGTGGCACAAAAGCGCGCGAATCACGTAAAGCAATTGTTACCGCCGGGCATGGTAGTGTCGGTGGAGTTTGATCCACAGCAAATTGACGACACTGTTCGGATCGAGTTCGTCGATAAAACATAGACCGGACCGACCATCGTGAACCGCACACTCTACGAAATCGTCCAGATGATTTTGAGTGCGGGTTGGCGGCGGCGCTTCCTGATTTGCGTGCCGTTCGTGCTGATGATCCCGATCAGCATTCTGGCGTCAAACTTCGCGCCGAAAAAATATGAGTCCCGCACCATTCTGCTACTGCAGGAGACCGGCAAGGAAAATCCTTTCCTCAAGGATTTCGCCGTCGGCCTGAACGTCAAAGACCGGATTTCTGCGCTGCAGGTGCTGCTGCGCAGTGAGCACGTGCTGCTCAATGTGTTGCGCGACATCAGCAGCAAAGAGGGTGGCAAGCCCATCGAATCCGACCCGCAGGAACTAGCGCTGCGCATGGGCCGCTTGTCCTCCAGCATCTCGGTGGAGCTGATTGGCACCGACCTGCTCGAATTAAGGCTCAAAGGCGACAAGCCGACCGGCCTCGGCGATACCCTCGGTGCCATCTCAAACCGCTTCCTCGAGCGGCTTCTAGCGCCTGAACGCAGCACGCTGGGGGCGACCAAGTCGTTCCTGCAGCAGCAAACAGACCAGCGCCGCACCGAACTGGAAAAATCCGAGCGCTTGCTGTCTGAATTCAGGATGCAGCACGCCGACAAGCTGCCAGCGGTGAACGCGAACAACATCACCCGCCTGGGCCACATGAAGCAGCGCCTCGAAGAAAAAACGATGGAGCTCAGCGCCGCCACCGCCGGCTTCCAGGATATGCGCAAGCAGCTTGCCAGCACCAACCCCATCGTCGGTCGGCTGGAAGAGAACATCGTCCAAGTGACCGGCGAGCTCACGTCGCTGCGGTCACGTTACACCGAAGACCATTCCGACGTGCAGGCTGCCGAGCGCCGGTTGAGCCGCTTGCAGGAAGAGCGCCGTGCTTACATTGACGTCTCGCAGAAGATCGAGACCAATGACATCGAACGGCTCTGGAACATGGCGGCCGGCGAACAGGGCAAGTCATCGGAGAAGGGGCCACCGCCCCTGCTGGTATCCCAGTTGCTGCGCCTGCAGGATTCGCAGGGCAAGCGCCTGGCGTTGGAAAACGATGTCGAACAGCTGAAGCAGGCCGTTGATGACGTGCAGCGCGCGATGGCGGAGTATGCCCCCATTGAGCAGCAACAGCAGCGGCTGGACAAAGAAGTCTCCGGTGCCCGCGAGCTACTGGAAGCCTTCGCCAAGCGGCTCGATAACGCCACCACGAGCTTGGCCCTCGGCAAGTTTGAAGCGCCTGAACGCGTGAAAATCATCGATCCGCCGCAGGACCCGACCATACCGACGTCGCCCCCCCGTATTCTGTTCATCATCGCCGGTATTATTGCTGGTCTCGCCATCGGCGTTGGCTTAGCGATTGTCGCGGAATTGCTGGATCAGCGCATTCGCTCCAGCAGCGACTTTTCTGGCATCACTCATGTGCCAGTGCTCGGGCGCCTACCCGCGCAACGCAGCAGCCCCGCTTGATGGCGGACAATCCGGAAACTCGAGACGAACCCGTAGCGCTCCCGGCTGTGCGCGTTATGGCCGTGGATGACTCCCCGGCAAATCTAATGGTTATTGCTAGTTTCCTGCGGCATGCCCGCGCCGACGTCCGTACGGTTGACAATGGCGCAGACGTTCGCGCGGCGTATCAGGCCTTCGCGCCGAACCTGGTATTCATGGATCTGTCGATGCCTGACATCGATGGCTTCGAGGCGGCAGCAGCCATCCGACAGCACGAGGCGGCAGCGGGTCTTGATCGCGTGCCGATCATTGCCTTGACGGCCTACGAGATCGATGGCGAACTCAGCCAACGCATCGCTGTCTCAATGGATGGCCACCTCCGCAAGCCCGTCCGCAAACAAGACGTGCTGGATACGTTGCGGCAGTGGACCGGGGTGTAATACCGTCGCGCCAATCCGATTACTTTTTGGGGTTTTCTCCTCCTCCCCCCTCCAGGGGGAGGAGGAGAAAACCGATGGAACTGAAAGCCTTGGCAAAGGGTCGCCGGATAAGCTCGTTGGTATAAATCCGGCTCAGCTGGCGGCTGGCTTTGCTAGGTCCGAGGCGACCTGGCTGGGCCACGTGCAGCTTTGACTGACCCCGGCTGTTGGCGGCGGCGATACGGACACAAGCGGATGCAGCAGCGCCCGGTTGCCCCTAGCCAGCTGCCGCGCCACGCCCACCGCATTTGCGGCAACGAAGCGCAACATCGGCCAGCTCTCGACGATCTGGCCATCGAGGACAATGGCGATGGGCGCGCCATGCAGATAGCGCGACAGCACCTGTTCGGTGCCACCGCTGGCTCCCAGCAGGCTGATAAACAATGGCTGATCGCAACCGGCCTTCTCAAACATCAAGCCTTCAATGGCGCCATCGGCTGTCAACGCGACAGTCTGCACGTAGGTGAACCCCGCAGCGGCAATAGAATCTTTGAGGCGAACCTGCGCTTCTGTCCGACCGCTGATGTCGTCGTCAGAGTAACGAACCCACTTGAGCGAGAATGATGCGGTGACCAACAGCAATGCCGCAGAGGCCATGACTATTCTAGCGTCACGCCCCCATTGGAAGACAGCGAACCCACGATCCGCACTGGCGACGGGTGTCGGGGTGCTGCCAGCCTTGCCTGGGTCAGCCTCCGGGGAAAGTAGCCCCGCCGTCATCACCAGCGCGCAGAGCACCGCATCGTAGGCCGATGCGCCGGAGCCGTTATGGACGAGTTCATACCAGTCCTGGCCCAGCGACATCAGAACGAGGCGCAGAATGTTCAGCACAACGGTGACGCCAGCGACCACGGCCAATCCGCGCATCGGCACTTGCACGCCCGGACGAACCAGCATGAAAACCGCCGTCCACCCGACCAGGATGACCCCAAGATCGGACAACACACTGCACCCCGCCAGCAAAATCAACGAATGTTCCGGGGTGATGCGAATGACATTACCAACGACCTCGGCATTGATGCCGATCACACGCAACACAGCACCGAGGACGGTAGCTTCGGTTTCAACGACTGGCGACGCCAGTAGTTTGAAGCCAACCGCCTTCCACATCTGTGTGACTGCTAACGCCAGTGGCAAGTGATGCGCCAGACGTCGCGGCCGATCAAAGATGAAACCCAGCGCTGACACGGCGAACAGCGCGGTCCAGGCAGCGAGGCTGGACGGGATGATCGCGCCAACAGCCAAAAGCCCGAACGAGATTAAGCTCGCCGGACCCGCTGCCGGGGCTGATAGATAGATCGTCCGCGCGGCCACCGCTGCAATCAGCAGCAGCACCGGCGATATCGCTAGGTTCCATCCCGAAATCTGCGCGCCATAGGCGACATCCGCAAAGAAGCCGTTGGCGACGACCAACAGAAACATTAATGTTTGCGCAAGTCGCATGGTCACATCACTGATCCTTTTACAGACGACCAGTGATTGATCGTCAACGACGGCGGCGGTGGGACAAAAGCAGCAACCCGCCAACGAGAATGAGCAGGGCCGGCGCACCGGTACCCAGTGTCGGCATTGGTGCCACCGACCCCGACGCCGTACCGTTTTTACAAGAGGCATTGCCAGAACCCACGCCATTGCCGCAATTTCCGGCAAAGGCTGGCAGGGCGGCAGCAGAGACAAACAGCGCCACGGTAATGACGCTAACAACTTGCGCTAGGCGATTAAGATACATGGTGCTCTCCACAGTTCCACGTTTCAGTACACCCAGATATACATGGAACAGTGTAATGGACGTTAAACGTGGCCAGACAAATGCCGCGCAACGCTAATTTTCTTTGGAGCGGGCACGGTCCCAATTCGTCGCCCGCGATCTCTACAGAACGTCAATCGCATTGATAAAGTTGTAGGCAATTCAGATTGAATTACAGTTAATGGCTGTGCCTAATGCCGCGCAAAGCGCGAGAAATCACACGTTATCTCAGCAATTGCTGTTCACGTCACAGATTGTCAGCAAGCCGGTCGATCAGCAACACGGGTGTTGTAGCTTTCGGGGAACGCCGCCTCGCATTAACGATTAGGCAACCACGTTTTCAAATACCACTATTTCGTCAGCACGACATGGTCGGTGCCGATTGGGCCGGTTTCTTTGCTAAGCGGTTGTTCGGTGACGATGATCCAAGCACCGGTCCACACCAGCTCAGATAGTCTCTCGGTCAGCTCTGGCCCCAGATCAAACCGTTCTAGCGCACGCAACGCCGCCACTGCACCCACTGAACCAGGCACCGCATCGGGTTCTGGCGTCGCTTCAGCGAAGGCATCAGCAGGCAGCGACTTGTTGGCGGCCCGCGCGGTCCGCACGGCCTTCGAAAACGGCATGTACCGGGCTTCATCGCTGAGCGTTTCTGGCGCCACGGATACCGTCACCCAGTTCAAGGTTTCATGGGTGGCGGAAACGGCTTGGAACGTGTGGGTGCCGATTGGCTCCGGCCCTGGCCGCACGATCACCGGCGCATCGAACACCGGATTCAGCCCCTGCCGGACATACAGCCGCTTGTCCTTGGCACTAATCAGCACCGAAATCGGCGACGACCTTTTGCTGCTGACCTTTGACGCAGCGTCCGCCTCTTCTGCAGCCACCACCGCCTGCCGCGCGTTCGCTGCGGCGGCAAACGCGGCCGGAGACTTAACGGCATCATCGGCGCGCGCTGCATCAAGACGGGCCTTGGCTTTCAGCACGAGCCGCTGCGCCTCCAGCCGCGCCTTTGCCTCCGGGGAAGCCGCCGGAGTGGCCTCAGACGGCCCCTGCAATGGGCCCGCCACCACCGACCAAACGCCACCAACGGCCGGAACCGCAATGGCAGGCGTCGCCGTCCTCGTTGGCTCGACCGCCACATCACCCAGTTTCGCTTTGGCGGCTTTGTATGCCGCCTCCGCCACCCGCAATTCAGCCGAGGCGTCGTTGGCCCTGGCTGACGCCGTGGCCGCCACTGCCAAAGCCTCGTCAGCGGCCTTCTGTGTGATCGGCGCCAGCGCCTGCGCGCGGATCCGCTCAACAACGCTCGCCTGGATCGGATTGAGCGACGTCGCACCTGCTGCTGCCGTTTTGAGCGCCGCAATCTGCTGGCTGCTCAGTTTGAGGGTCGGCTTCGAGGCCGCCGATGAAGGCGCAGTCTGAGGATTGGACACAGTCAGCAACCCCGCCGCACCGGCATCGGATTTCACAGCACCGTCAGCGGTCGTCTTGGCCTCAGCCAAGGTTGTAGGGCCCGCCTTGCTGGCGCGCTCGACGGTCAGGTACGCCGCGATGTCCTCCGGCACCGGAACGAACTTCGGCGCGAACAGCAGCGGCGACGACACCGGCACCACCTCCACCGGCGATGGCGACACGATCACGCGCATCCCGACCTTACTGATTTCCCACAGCCGCTCGACGAACGCCTTCGGCAGTCGGATGCAGCCGTGCGACATTGGATGCCCCGGCAACACGCCCTCATGCAGAGCGATGCCCGACCATGTCAGCCGATGCATGAACGGCATCGGCGCATCGTCGTACAGGTTGCTGACGTGGTCGCGGTTACGCTCGATCACCGTGAAAACGCCGGTCGGCGTGCGGTATTCCCTGGACCCGCTCGATATCGGGGCGGATTCGACCAGTTTACCGGCGCTATAAAAATGCAAGCTCTGCGTGCCGAGAGTCACGACCGCCAATTGCGGCACACCCGGCGTCACCGGCAGGCCCATCACCGGCGGGTCAACTGGCTCGATTTTTTCCAGCTTTTTCGCAGGCTCGGCCCGGCGCTGCGGCTCGGGCCGCGATGCCCGTTCCGTGCGCGGCTCAGGCCGTGGCTTCGCCTGTGGCTGTGCTGCACTGCGCTTTTCAGTTTTCGCGGGGCCGAACAAGCTGTTCAAGATGTCGGAAACGGACTGCGCTTGCGCCGGAGCCGAAACGGTCAAAGTCGCGCCAATCACAGCTACGCCGAAAAGCCCCATTACGGCCCGGATGCTGCTGCCAAGCAGCGTAGATAACCAACGCACACCAGTTTTCACAGCAGCTACTCCGATACACAAACGCACACAACACAGGACAAAACCGGGCTTTATGCGTACCCAACCCACCTCATCTCGACAATAGCACATTTCCGGATCAATCAGAAGCCGTGATCCTTCCGCCACAGCGCATTTTGGGACAAATCCGCATTCCTCGTTAACGTGTTCTCACGGTTTCGTGATTTCGATTGGCCAAAGGTTTCCAACGTGCAAAGTTGCCGTATCCAGCGCACTTTGGATCGATGGCGCAGGTCGATTGCAGTTCCGTCCGCTGAGTTCCAACGATGTCCAAGACCATGTCCGAGATCGCGTCCCTGCAGCCCGCAGCGGCTGGCCCATCGACGGCTTTCGATCCGCGTAAGTTCGACGCGCGGCAGGCCGAAAACACCCTGTTTCAGGCCTTGCTCGGCACCATGCAACGGCTCGGCGGCAAGCGCATCGCGCTGGAGGACCAGGAGCGGACGCCGCTCACCTATGAACGGCTTGTCCTGGGGGCCCTGATCCTCGGGGCTAAGCTGGCGGAACGTACCCGCCGGGCGGAAAACGTCGGCGTGCTGCTGCCCAACGTCAACGGCCTCGCCGTCACCGTGTTCGGCCTCAACGCCTATGGCCGGGTCGCCGCCATGCTGAACTTCACCGCGGGTTTGCGCAACCTGCGGTCGGCCGTCGAAACCGGCGTCGTTCGCACCATCGTCACGTCCCGCCGCTTCATCGACACCGCCAAGCTCGACGACCTGATCGCAGGCCTCGCCGAGGTCGAAATCACCCCGGGCCGCAAAATCGAGATCATCTACCTCGAAGACCTCCGCAAAACCATCGGCGGCAAGGACAAAGCCTTGGGCATGCTGCGCTCGTTCTACGCGGGCAGTTTCCACAAACGCCAGGGATTGCGCCCCGACCAAGCCGCCGTCGTGCTGTTCACGTCAGGCACCGAGGGCGCACCGAAGGGCGTGGTGCTGTCCAACCGCAATATCGTCGCCAACGCCCGGCAGATCTTCGCCCATGCGAACGGCATGCTGACATCCGACGACGTGGTGATGAACCCTCTACCGATGTTCCACTCGTTCGGGCTGACGGCGGCCACCATCATGCCCCTGCTCAACGGCATGAAAGTCGTGTTGTATCCGAGCCCGTTGCACTACAAGCAGGTGCCGCAGCTGATCAAAGCCACCAGCGCCACCGTGCTGTTCGCCACCGACACGTTCCTGCAGGGCTACGCCCGCGCCGCCGACGCTGGCGAGCTCTCGAGCATCCGCTACGTCATCGCTGGTGCCGAGCGCGTCAAGGACGCGACGCGGGCGATGTGGGACAAGACCGGCACCCTGATCCTCGAAGGCTATGGTGCCACCGAGTGCGCCCCCGTGCTCGCCTGCAACCTGCCGCCAACCAATCTGGCTGGCACGGTCGGCCCCATGCTGCCCGACATTGAGAGCCGCCTCGACCCCGTCGAAGGCATCAACGAGGGCGGCAAGCTGGTGGTGCGCGGCCCCAACATCATGCTCGGCTACCTGCTGGCCGACAAACCCGGCATCCTCGTTCCGCCCGTCGACGGCTGGCACGATACCGGCGACATCGTCACCATCGACGACAAGGGCCGCATCGCCATCAAGGGCCGCGCCAAGCGCTTCGCCAAGCTGGCCGGCGAGATGATCTCGCTCGCCGCCGTCGAGACGATGATTTCGTCGCTCTGGCCCGAACACAACCACGTCGTCGTGTCGCTGCCCGATCCGCGCAAAGGCGAGCAGCTGGTGCTCGTCACCGACAAGCCCAACGCCGACAAAGCCTCGCTGCTCGCCCAAGCCCGCGCCGAGGGCTTCCCCGAACTGTGGGTGCCGAAAGCCATCATGGTGGTCGGCTCCATCCCCGTGCTCGGCTCCGGCAAAGTCGACTTCCCCGCCGCCGTCGCCATGGTCACCCAAAGCCGCCCGCTGCTGTGAGGTGGCAGCGACGGCGCGCTTTGGAGCCCTGAAAACTAGAAAAATATCATTGCAAATTTAAAGCGTGCATTTAAATATGCAAGGATGATCACACGTCGACTTGAAGCGCTAATCCTAGAAGACTTGAAGGATCAGGCCGCCGTTGCGCTGCTCGGACCGCGTCAGGTCGGCAAAACCACATTGGCCCTGGCAGTTGCCGAAACTGTCGCGAAGACTGGCGCTGGAACGGCTCCGGCGCTCTACCTCGATCTGGAGGAACCGACCGACCGCGAGAAGTTAGCAGATCCCGCGCTCTATCTCAGTGCACACGAAGACAAGCTTGTGATCCTCGATGAGATCCAGAATGCGCCCGATCTGTTTGCCACGCTGCGCGGCTTGATCGACAGGGGGCGGCGGCGGGGCCGCAAGACCGGCCGTTTCCTACTGCTGGGGTCCGCCTCAATCGACTTGCTACGCCAGTCGTCGGAAAGCCTCGCTGGCCGCATTGCTTATCGTGAGCTCGCGCCGCTCGATATCAATGAGACGGGAGCTGACAGCATCGACGGCCTATGGTTGCGTGGCGGGTTCCCGCAGACCTTCCTGGCCAAGGGCGATGCCCGCAGCATGACGTGGCGGCGCGATTTTCTGCGCACATACCTGACCCGCGATGTTCCAGCACTCGATCCGCGTATGCCAGTCGAAACGTTGCGGCGGCTGTGGACGATGCTGGCGCATTCCCAGGGCACGACGCTGAACGCGTCCCGGCTGGCAACGGGACTAAGCATCAGCTCCCCGACAGTCAGCCGTTACATTGATCTACTGGTTGATCTGCTGTTGGTCCGCCGCCTGTTGCCGTATCACGCCAACCTCGGCAAGCGGTTGGTGAAATCGCCCAAGATCTACGTGCGAGATAGCGGATTACTGCATGCGCTGCTATCCGTGCCGACCATGACCGCGTTGAACGATCACCCGATTGTCGGACCGAGCTGGGAGGGCTTCGTGATCGAGACCTTGATCAACTGCGCACCAGCTTGGACATCACCATTCTACTACCGCACGCTGGCAGGCGCTGAAATCGACCTGATCCTGGAGCTGCCAGGCGGTGAAACATGGGCGATCGAGATCAAGCGCAGCTTGTCACCCAAAGTCGAGCGAGGCTTCCATGTTGCCTGTGACGACCTAAAACCCGCGCGACGTTTTGTCGTCTACGCAGGAGGCGAGCGCGTGCCGTTACCCAACGGCATTGAGGCCATGGGCGCTGCTGAGCTGGCGGCGATACTTGTCAGCTTGGGATAGCCGGACAAGCTCATTGGGTCAGCCCGCCTTCCGGGCGACGATGAAGATCCGGGGGTCCTTGCGGCCTGAGCCGTGCCGCTCCCGCGTGATGATTGTGAAGCCAGCACCGGCGATCTCGGCCTCGATACTGGGCGCCGAAAAGACCGAGACGAACGGCGCTTTGCCGATCTTTTGCATCACCGGAATGGCGACCCTGATCAGGGCATTCATCTCCCCCAAGCAGGGCGTCTTGGAGATGAACAATCCGCCTCGCTTCAACTGTCGGCGGATATTCGCGAACATCGCTGGCCGATCAGCGATCAGATGCAGCACGTTAAACGCCAACACCGCATCGTAGGACTGATCAGCACCCGGCCCTCGATCCGCCGCCGCCACCGTGAATTCGATGTTCTGACAGCCCTGGGCAGTGGCTTTTTCGCGGGCGATGGCGATCATCTCGTTCGACACATCGGTGCCGACTATGCGGGCCACTGACGGCGCCAGCCGCAGTGCCGTGCTGCCGGTGCCGCAGCCAATCTCAAGCACCGTGTCAGCAGGGCTCAGCAAGCCCCGGCTGCGCTCAAGCGTGCGCTCGTAACCGGCCATGTCCTTGATCTGATCGTTGGCATATTTGCGCGCAATTTTGTCCCAAAACCGCGCGTCGTCGGTGGTGCTTTGCATGATGTTCTCCGGTTTAACGGCTCATAACAGAACCCAAGTTGGACCTCACACCAATGAGCTTATCGCTGACCCATTGCCAGAGCCCAATCCGTGTTTCCCTCCCTCCCCCTCGATGGGTGGGCTATCGCATATGATCTCACCGCAAGCACATAGTCGCGGTTTTTCTCCTCCTCCCCCTTGAGGGGGGAGGACCGCACGGCTCGATTTTTGTACTTCACAAAAATCGAATTTGCCGTGCGAGGTGGGGGTGA
>JAYSVA010000506.1:0-5560 GCA_043718785.1 Hyphomicrobiaceae bacterium | reverse complement strand
CCGCCCGTCCATCCGCGCGCAGCCCATCGCATCGGCCAACCCGTGGCAGCTGTCGGTGATGACGTCCCAGGCTTGGTCGGCTTTCAGGTCTTTGACTTTGCCGGGGCCGTGTTCGTGGGGGCGGACGATGAAGGCGGTGCGATAGCCGGTCTTGGCGGCGGCGGCGAGGTCGTCGTTGTGGGCGGCCGCCAGCATCATCTGCTCAGGCTTGAGGTTGAGCAGTTCGGCGGTACGCAGATAAGCCTCGGGTTGCGGTTTGTAGGCGCGTGCGGCCTCGGCCCCCAGGATCACATCGAACGGCAGGGCGTTGAATTTGGTTAGCCGCGTCATCAGGCCGATGTTGCCATTGGATAGCGTGCCGGTGATGACGCGCGTGCCGAGGCGGTGCAGGCCGCTCGCCATGTCCGGCCAAGCGTGCAGGCGGTGCCAGATGGTAACCAGATGCTCGATCTCGTGCGGCTCCAGCCCGGTGATCTCATACTTGGGCAGCAGCTTGATCAGGCTTTCACGGTGCAGATCATCGAGGATGGCGAACGGCCGCTTACCGGATCGCACTTCCTCCATCGACGGCTGGTACAACCCGCGCCAGTCGTCGGCAAACTGCTCCCAGTTGGCAGTCAGCCCGCGGCCTTGCCCGAAGCTGGTCAGTTCGCGGGTCACCGATCCGCGCCAGTCAACGACCGTGCCAAACACGTCGAAGACGATGGCTCGGACTTGGTCTTTGGGGGAGGTGGTCGCGGTCACGGGGCGGCTCCTGCTCGATGAGGCCAAACACAATTACGTCTACCACCTGATCGGTGCTGGCAAGCCCCCGGGTGATTCAGTTCTTGGCAAAAACCCACGCACACGCGTTCCCGGAATCCGTTTCGAGCGCAGCTCGATCCGGATGTCCGGGATCTTTACAGCTGCGTGTGAGGCGAGATTTAGCCCCAGGGCAAAGGTAAAGACCCCGGACATCGGAACAGCGCGAGCGCTGATCCGATTCCGGGGACGCGTGAGGAGTGGCCGGAGAATTGAATCTCCCTGGCCCAGGTGAAGATCCCGGATAAACGAGCAGCGCTATGGCGCTGCGCGATTTCCGGGAAAGCGGGGAGAGAGTGAAGCTACTCGTCAATCCAGCTTGATGTTGGCGTCTTTGACAACTTTGGCCCAACGTTCAATTTCCGAGCGGATGTACTTCGCCATTTCGGCCGGATCGGTGATGCCAACCTTGGCACCCTGGTTGGCCCAGATCGGCTTAAGCGTCTCGGACTCCAGTGCCTTCTTGTGCTCGACAACCATCTTATCGATGATGTCCTTCGGCGTGCCCGTGATCGCCCACATCCCGTACCAGGTGGTCACGATGTAGTCTTTCAGGCCAGCTTCCGTGGTGGTTGGCACGTTCGGCATGCTTTCGTGGCGGGCGGTCGCGGCGACGGCGAGCGGGATAATGCGGCCAGCTTTGATCTGCGCCGACGAAGTGCCGAGACCATCGAACATGACATCGACAACGCCGGCCATCAAATCCTGCATGGCGGGGCCAGCGCCTTTGTATGGCACATGCGTCAGCTCAAGCTTGGTCTGCAGCTTGAACAATTCGCCAGCCAAATGATGCGACGTGCCGTTACCAGCCGACGCGTAATTCATTTTGCCGGATTTCGCCTCGATCATGAAATCAGCGAGGGTGCGGGCCTTAACCTTATCTGGGTTGACGACGATCACCTGCGGCACCACGGCCATCACGCAGATTGGCAGCAGGTCTTTTTCGAGGTCATAGGTCAGTTTTGGGTAGATGCTTGGCGCGATGGTGTGATGGATCGCGCCTGTGAACATGGTGTAGCCGTCGGGCGCCGAGCGGGCGGCGATGCCGGCACCCACCGTGCCGCCGGCACCAGCGCGGTTATCGACGAGGACAGACTGGTTCAACTGTTTGGTGAGCTCAGCGGCAAGGGGACGCGAAAATGCGTCGCTGCCGCCGCCGGGCGGGAACGGGTTGATGATGGTCACTGGCTTGGTCGGCCATGCGCTCTGGGCTGACGCGCCCGAAATGGTGAAACCAGATGCGCCAGCAATGGCCGCGCCCCCAGCAAGCTTAACAAACGAAC
Source organism: Hyphomicrobiaceae bacterium (assembly GCA_043718785.1). GTDB lineage: Bacteria > Pseudomonadota > Alphaproteobacteria > Rhizobiales > Hyphomicrobiaceae > JAYSVA01. Next base: position 3,476 of record JAYSVA010000506.1, on the reverse strand, counting down.
GACGTGACGTGGACATTGGCATTTCCCCTGTTGGTTATTGTTCTGCGCGAGACCCTAGACCATGGCCGATGTGTCGGGCAACTGTCCGATGGTCGCTAGTTGGACCGTGCCTGCATGTCCTGCATCAACTGGCCGGTGTTGAACTTTTTTGCAGCAACCTTATCGTTGCGAACAGCTGCCGCCGTGGCAACGGGCGCAGGCGCGGTGGGCGGTAGCAGCGCCATCGCCGGTGCCTTTTTGGCGTGCTGTTCCAGGTCCAGCAGCAGCGCGTTGACCAACGGCACGCCGAGCTGGGCGGCATGCAGGTTGCGCGACCATGGTTCCGCCGTGGTGCCGGAACCGACCACGACGACGTAGGAATAGGCGGCGCCATTGGCGAACTGCAGGCCGCCGGTTACCCAAGTATCGACGGTGCTATTGACGTCATCGGTAACAGAGGTGCCGGTTTTGGCGAAGTGCAAGCGCAGTCCCTGCCGTTTGTCGGCGCACCAAGTGTTCAGCCCCTTCAACGTGCCGTGGCTGGCCCCGTTCGACGTGTAGCAGAGTGGCGCGGATAGCAGTGTTTTCAGCATCCCGTGGCTATCGCGGCGGATCAGGCTGTTCGGCACGATGTCGGTGGAGCGGTCGCGTTCGAACGCCTTGGCGTGCTCCGGCGTGACGAAATCATAGGCGCGGACCAAGCTTGGCAGCCGCACCGGTGCGCCGCCCTTGTCGAGCAGCGCCGCCAGCACGACGGCCGACATCTGGTGCACCCGCTGCGGCGAGCCGGTGATGTAGCCACGCACGGCGGCGGTGGTCGCCGGTGTCGCGTCCGACGTGCCGGACGATGCGGGCATGTTGTAGCCAAAGCCAGTGATCAGCTTCTCAATCGGCGTTTGGCCAAGTTGCGCTAGTCGCCATTCAATCGGCTTGTTGAGCGAGCAGGCGAACGACACCAGCGATTTGCGGCCGCGCCGTTCGGCTGTGCCTGCCGCAGCACCGCCCTTGGCGCAGGTTTCCAGGCCCTTGGCGGGGGCGTCGGTGTCGACATAGAGCGTGTCGCCGTTGTCCTTGTGCTCGTTGGCGATGCCGATGGCGGCCAGTACCTTGCCGGTCGAGGCAATCGAGCGGGTTTCGCGGGTGCTGTCGTAGTGGCCGTTCTCCGCCGAACGGGCAGCAGGCGAGCCGAAATACGGCGCGGTTTCGCCGGCTTCGTAATAGCGGACGATTTCGCCCTTGGCGTTGGCCGCCACGACGATAACGTGCGGGCTTTTCCGGTCGCTCGCGACCTTGGTCGGGTCGAGCGTCCAGCCGGGATTGAAGCGCGGGCCCCATTCCTTGTCCATCTTCGCCAGTTCAGTGCGGACGGTCTCACGGAATGTCAGATTCTCGATGGCATCGAATGTGGTGGTGACGCCGCGCACGTGGTTGCGCCAGTCGAAGCCAAACGCCTGCTTCATCTCCTCGCGGATGCCGAGGCGGGCAGCCGGGATGAGCGCATTGGCCCGGATAGTCGGGCTGGCTTCGGCGCGCTTGGCCAAGGTCGGCGCGAAATGCTCCAGCGCCGCGTGCATTTTGGGCTTGATCTTCGGGTTCGGCGGACCGCCAGCCATCGCGATCAGCTCGAACACGACTTTGCGCTGCTCGGCCTCGTCCTTGATCAGCTTGTCGGCGCAGTTTTTCGCCCGCACCTCGGTGATGTAGCGCCAGCGGTCAAGCCGCACTGCGTTCAGCTTCTCGCTGCCCTCAAGCAAGATCACCGGCTTGTTGACGGCCGACGCCAGCACGTACTGCTCGGCGGTGGTCAGGTCCTTGGCTTCCTTGGCGAACAGGATGCGCGCGGTCACTTCGACGCCGTGCAGCGGCGCGCCGCCGGTGCGCTGGGCCAGCCAGATGTGGTTGGCCGCCCACTGCTTCAACGGCGTCTGATCGCCGCCTTTGGTCAGCACGTGGTAGATCACCGGGGCCAGCCACCATTCGCTGACCTTGCGGCGTAGTTTGGTGACGCTGCCTTCGGCTGAACTCGGCGGCGTTTTGTAGATCACGCGGGCGAATTGCATCGGCAACGTGGAGCCGCCAACGCCCAGGCTCGGGCGCTTGTTGGCGATTGTGCGTTTGATCGACGAATACGGGATCTTCAGCACGCCCTGCAGGTCGATGCCGTAGGGGTTCAGCCACGTGCCGATGTAGCGGTCCTCGTGGTAGGCGAGGCACTTCCAGTAGTCGCCCGGCACGTCCTTGACCGGGATCGACTTGTGGTCGGGGTTGGCGGTGTAGCTGCCCATTTCGATGGCGGTGTCGGTGTAGTTGACATCGCGGCGGCTATCGAGCCGTGGGTCGAACGTACCGACAAAATTCTTGTTGCTGTCATAGACGGCGGTCGCCAGCCAGCGTTCGGCGTCATAGCGCAGCTTGTCGGCCATGAAATGCCCGCCAATCACACCGCGCAGGGGGGCCGCGACATACACCAGCGTGAACGCGAACACGACATAGCCGACACCGAACAGTGCAATATAACGCAGCGGTCCCAGGCGCGGGTTGAACGCGGTGCCGACGGTCAGCGCGCGCAAGATGCGGATCGGCCAACCAAGAAAAATCTCGGCGATACGCGACAGGACTCTGATCACCGAAAGCATGCACCAACCCACCACCAAACCAACAGCTCACCATGCTTGAACATTGTGGCGGATTTAGTGCTGTTACAGGCGTGAACTGCTTATTTTTCCTGGCGTTACCAGGGCGGGCTGGCGAGGCGCGGATCGGGGGTCAGCACGATGCATAGGTGGCCCATGGCATCACCGCCAATGGTCAGGTGCTGGGCTTTGAAGGTCGCCATCAGCTCGGTGTCGTACAGGCTCACCGCATCGGCCCGGCAGAGCAGAAATTTCGGCGCGCCGTAGATGTCCTGGCGGTCGAGCACGCACAACAGGCGCATCTCCGGATGGCGGGTCAGGTAGGCGTGCACCGTCACCACCAAGAACGGGAACGCCGGGTGCAGCATGTCGTCGATGCAGATGATGCCCTTGGGGTGCAAATTGGCATGCGCCAGGGCCAGATCCTGCGTCAACGCCTCAGGCGTATGGTCGCCATCGACATGAATGAAGCGCAGCGGCTTGCCTCCCGTCGCCTTGGCGAAATCAGCGGGTGTCAGTTTGCCGGTGTGCAGCGAGACCGGCGTGAACTTGTCGGCAGCTAACCCGTGGGCTTTGGCATGGCCGAGCAGCTTGGCGCGTAAATCGCTGCCCTCCCAATCGAACAGATCGAACCCATAGGCATGCTCGCCGTCCTTGAGCGCCAACCCAAGGGCGATAAAGTACCGGCCCTCAAACGTGCCGATCTCCGCCACCGAGCCGCCGATGCCCATCTCGCTCTGCCGCCGCAGCAGATGGGCCGAAATCGTCGCCGCAAACTGCGACGAGAAGCCAGGAACGGTCGTGTAGCCAGCGGCCAGGAACCGGTCGACAGCGGGGGTGCCGGAGGTAAGGGATGTGGACATG
>JAYSVA010000505.1:0-13410 GCA_043718785.1 Hyphomicrobiaceae bacterium | reverse complement strand
CCCAATCGGCCAGAACCTTTTTGCCATCGGCACCGAGCATGCCGGGCGCGGCCACTGGTTCAGGCGGGGTGCGGCTGAAGCGCGGGGTGGGTGCGGGCTGGGTGACGCCGTCGGCGGTGTAGAACGCTTTTCGCGCGATGTTATGCGGGTGGGCAGGTGCCTCCGCCATCGACAGCACGGGCGTGACACAGGCGTCGCTACCGGTGAATATCTCCTCCCAATCGGCACGGCTCCGGCTGGCAATTCGAGTGGCGATAGCTGATCGCAATTCAGGCCAGCGAGATTGGTCATGCTGATCCGGTAAGCCCGCCTCTGCCAGCCCCAGCCGGGCGATCAATTCCTCGTAGAACCGCCCTTCAATCGCGCCAACGGCGAGGTATCTGCCGTCCTTAGTGGCGTAGGTGCCGTACCAAGGCGCGCCGCCATCCAGGGCGTTAGCCTCGCGGGAATCCGTCCAGTGACCGCCGGAATGTAAGCCGTACATCATGCCCATCAGTGTGGCGGCACCGTCAACCATGGCGGCATCGACCACCTGGCCTTTGCCGGAGCGCTGGGCCTCCCACAGGGCCGCCAGTACACCGAAGGCGAGCACCATGCCGCCACCGCCGAAGTCGCCCACGAGGTTGAACGGAGGCTGGGGTGGACGGTCAGCTGCGCCAATGCCGTGCAGTACGCCCGCTAGCGCAATGTAGTTGATGTCATGGCCTGCGCGGGCCGCCATTGATCCGTTTTGTGGTGAGCCAGTTTGGCCGTAGCCGGTCATTCGGCCGAATACGAGTTTGGGGTTCAGCTTCAAGCAGACGTCGGGGCCAAGCCCGAGGCGCTCCATGACGCCCGGCCGGAAGCCCTCGATCAGGGCATGGGCTTTCGGGATCAGCTGCTCGACAACCTTGCGGCCTGGCGTCGATTTCAGGTCGAGCGCCAGTGAGCGGCGGCCCCGGTTGAGAATCTGGAACTTAGCCTCGATGTCACCGGGAAGCCCTAGATCTGGGTTGTCGCGCCGGTCAATGCGGACGACTTCGGCCCCCATATCGGCGAGCATCATGCCAGCGAACGGTGCCGGTCCGATGCCCGCGATCTCGAGCACGCGCAAACCTTTTAGTGGTCCCATCGGCAGCTCCCAGCAACGAATAAGGGTTGGTTCAAAAGAACCAACCCTATGACTAAAGCACGGTCACGTCGTGTTATTCTAGGCCGTGGACGCAAACGCGGGCCTGGGCCTTGAAGTTTGGTTTGGACTGGTAGGCCATCTCGATGCGCTCGATCGACCGGCGTTCGCCGGGTAAATCCATGGGTTGGCTGGTGGTGCCTTCACGGATGTCTTGCTGAACCATCAAGCGTTCGTAGTCGCCGTTGGCGAAGATGACCTTCATATCGTTGATGGCGACCGAATTGCTGGTTGCTGAAACTCGCAGCGCTCTGAACTGGCCCTTATTGCGGCCAACTTGAATGACGTCGCGTTCTCCCAAGTACCCTGCCCGCTCACATCCGAGCTCCACCCAGTTGTCGCGCTCGACGAACACTGGCCCGGGCCGACCGCGACCGCCGTCGTTGTCTCGTCCACGACCACCCCATCCACGGCCATCGCGACCGCGTTCACCATCGCGGAAACGGGCAATTTCATCACGCGAAGCTTGCAGACCCTCAACGCAGACTTCGGCGCGGCCGCGACCTTCGCCGCGATCCTTGGTGGCAACCAGTTCGACGCGCTCGATGGCGCGGGCCCAACCCTCAAGGTCGAGAGGGCGGCTTGGCGAGCCGGTGCGCAGCGTTGCGTTAACAACAAGAATATCGGGTTGGCCGTCACCATAGATGACCTTGAGATTTTCGATGCGGATGTTGCGGTTTTCAACTTGCAGGCGAACGGCCTTGAAACGTCCTTCGCGGCGTCCAACGTCGATAACACCGACTTCTACGCGCCGACCGACTTCAACGCAGCCGAGCTGTTCCCACTTGTCGCCGCCGCCGCGTTGGGCGGAGGCTGGGCCTGGCATAATTCCGGTAAGCGCCAGTGCCGCAAGCCCCAGGCTTGCTCCTATTCCAGCTGTGATGCTGCGCATAAAACTCTCCTGACTTTCGTTCCGATCCCTGATCCTGCTCTTTGGCGAGGTGCTCGTAGCATAACCGCAAATTAGGTCCGTCAGGTGACATTTTTCCACCATGTGCTGATCTGACGGTGCTGCTTTTGTTGTCGGTAGTATGGAGATTAAGTCTGGTGAATTATAGTAATAGTCCGGACGGATAGTAATATATATTTCACGTGAAACATGTTGGCATGTAATTAACCAAATTCAGCAAGCATTTGTAAAACTAAACATGCTTTATATGGTTGTGAAAATTAAACCAGTTCTTGACCAAGACGGCACACGTGAACAGGCCAAAACAAGATCCGCCGGCCGTCCGTCATCCGGATGTGCTGCAGTGGGCTGACCGGTGGCGGCGGGTTCGTGCTTGCGGCCGGGCGTTCCATGAGCAGTGCGTGGTGCCGCAAATTCAGCAGGTCCGAGCCATATTGCAAGGTCACCCATTGATAACGCAATCCATCGTACCAGTGCTCGCCGTCGGATTACTCGCGGTGACCGAATGGACGGCGGGAGCAGCCGTGGTGACGTTGCCGATTGATTTGTGTTTTGTTGGACTGGCTTTGAGTGCCGCAACCGTACGTTATCTCGTGGTTGACGTAGGTGTGACATCGCGGCCAACGACTGAGCTCGAGCCGGTGACCATGCATCGGTCCCAGTTTGCGTCTCGTGCAATGGGTTCGTTGAATTCTCGACCGGTGGTGCTTACGACTGCAGATGTTATTGGTGAGCTGGACGGAGAGCCAGTGTTGGGCGGGTCCTCTCGGCATTGCCCTGGCGGCACGCCGCCGTTGCCAGAGGCTGAGGCAAGGCTGCAGCGGCAAATCGAGCATTTACAAGATATGCAGTGGGTGCTGCGCGAGAACGAAACGCGCTACCGCGATCTGCTCGATACACAGGCCGATGTCATTCTGCGTCAGGATCCACAAGGTCGCTTGACGTTCGTCAATCGCGCATTCTGCAAAGCGTTTGCCGTGACAGCAGAGACAGTAATTGGCACCCGCTATTCATTGCCCGTGATTGAGCGACAGCCGCAACCCGCCAATGCCGGTGCGTTGCCGTATCAGCTGCTGAAGACGGCCACCGGCGAGCGCTGGTTTGCCTGGGACGAACATCGCGTGCCGAGCAGTGATGGCCGTGCGTTCGAGCTGCAGGCTATCGGCCGCGATATCACCAATGCCCGTCGAGCCGAAGCTGAGCTGGCCCGCACCCGTGATCAGGCAGAGGCGGCTAACCGGGCCAAGTCGCGGTTCCTGGCTGCAATGAGCCATGAAATCCGCACGCCGATGAACGGCATTCTTGGGATGGCGGGCCTGTTGCGCGATACGCAGGCGACGCCGGAGCAGCAGACTTATGTCATTGCAATTGATCACTCCGCCCGCACATTGCTGGCTCTGATCGACGAGATTTTGGATTTCTCGAAAATTGAAGCTGGGAAACTGACCCTGCAGCCACGTGCCTTCGCCCTGCATGCCTGCGTGCAGGCGACGGTTGAGCTGCTGGCGCCGAAAGCGCACGAAAAGGGCATCGAAATTGCCTGGGCGATCTCGCCAGGGGTGTTCGATTTGGTGATCGGCGATGAAACCCGGATCCGTCAGATTTTGCTGAACCTGATCGGCAATGCGATCAAATTTACGGATCGTGGCGGCGTCATGGTGACGATAGCGCTCGGTGACCACACGGGGCATTTGGTGTGCCGTATAGAAGATACGGGTATCGGTCTTTCGCAGGCAGCGTTAATGACGCTGTTCACTGAATTCGAGCAGGTCGATACTGCGCTCGGCCGACGCGCGGGGGGCACCGGGCTAGGACTGGCGATCTCGAAGCGGCTGGCCCGGGCAATGGGCGGCGATATCCGTGTTGAAAGCAAACTGGGTCGCGGTTCAAAGTTCACATTTGATCTGCAAGTGGAACCGGCCGAAGGCGCACGTCCATTGGCCTTCGCAACGCCGGACGGCCTGTGTGCCTCACGAGTGTTGCTGGCTTTGGATCGTATCATTGAACGCCGCGCCATGGTCGCAACTTTGACCGCCGCCAGTGTCGCAGTCAGCGAAGCCTCCGACCTCGACTATGAGGCTGGCCGGATGATTGAGGCTGCGAAGTCTAGCGGTCATCCGATTGATCTGGTGGTCGTTGATGCTGATGATGACGCCGAACAAGCCGGGCTGTTGCTGTCCTGCGCACGGGCTGCAGCGGGCGGTCGTGTGGTGAAGGGAGTGGTGCTAATCGCGGCGACAGACCGATTGAGATTGAAGGCATTTAGAGCGCACGGATTTGACGCATATCTGGTGCGGCCGGTCCGGTTGGAGTCGTTGCTGTGCCAACTCGAACTTGGCGTCGCCGAAAACTTGATCGATGAAGATATTGACGCGGCCTTCGTGCCGACGGCGCCGCTGCCCGGTCAGTCGGGTCGGTCGCGGCGGGTGTTGTTGGCGGAGGATAATCCGATCAATGCGCTGCTGGCTACCCGGGTGGTTGAGAAGGCAGGCTGTATCACTGTGCTGGCAACTGACGGCCGTAAAGCTGTTGATGCCGTACGCCGCTCGCTGGACGGCACTGAGCCACCATTCGACGTGATCCTGATGGATGTCCACATGCCGGAGCTTGATGGTCTTGAGGCGGTGGCTGAGCTGCGGAGGCTCGTTATTGCGTTAAACGCATCATCTGATGCCCGCATGCCGTCGCTCGTGCTGCCGCCGATCATCGCTCTGACGGCCAATGCCTTCTCGGAGGACCGCCAGCGCTGTCTGGATGTCGGGATGGACGACTACCTGTCCAAGCCGTTCGAACGCGCCGACCTTGAAGCCATCCTTGACCGGTGGTGCGGGTCCGCAGCCCCAGCCGATCCGATGCGGCTGGTGGGTTAGGCTTGGCAACCGGCGTGAGGCTTGAGAACGCGAACAGTGGAAGCGGGGTTTTTCACCAACTTGCCAGCGGGGCGGATCGGTCGTCGAACCAGCTCACCACCACAGTTCGGGCATTTATGCCCGGGTAATCGTTGCGCAACGCAGTCAGCGCAGAACGTGCACTCGAAGCTACAAATCATCGCTTCCGTGGCATCGGGCAGCAGGTTCTTGTCACAGCATTCGCAGTTCGGGCGCAGTTCCAGCATGGTCTGGGATCCTTCGTCGTCGGCTCGGTTGCGTTCGATATTGAAATAGTGCTGCCTGTTCAGGCGCAGTTGTCAATGTGTCGTGCCGGTCGCATCATCTAAACGGGTGACGCTATGCTGTTACAGATCATATATTCGGATGGCGGCATGACAGGCACGTCCCACAATCATGTCGGTTTGTCGCTGTCATGAGCGCAATTTTCGACTTGCGTATCTTCGCAAGGACTCGGACGACACGAGGCAAGTTTGATGCCGCAGGATTTGAGTCTGGAGAAGCTTTCGGAGCTGATTTCCGAAGTTTACGATTGCGCGATTCACCCCGAAGGATGGGAGCGGGCGCTAGCAAACATTAACACATTGCTTGAAGGGGCATACACAACAGTATTCCTTCTCAATAGAGTAGATATGCAGTACACGCTTCTGGCGATGTCGCCGTGGGATCCTCTCCAACTGGAGACGTTGGCTCGGAACTTCAGGCCGGAGGAAGTTCCCGGCACGCTGGAAAGCGCGTTCGGTGATGTAGATGCGCCAGTATCGACGATGAACATCATGGCAGAAGCAGAATTTCAAAAGTGTCGATTTTTTCGGGAATGGGCTGCACCTCAGGGCTTGCGTGATGGATGTATCACGAAGTTTGCCGATACAGGAGCCCGTTTGGGGCAAATGGTAACAACTACGCGTGCTAATCGTGATGTTATCTCGGTCGAGGAGCGCCGGTTCATCGCTTTGCTGTCACCGCATATTCGCCGCGCGGCGCTGATCGGTGATTTGCTGGACAATAAGCGGGTGGAGACGCAGTTGTTCCGCAGTGCGCTGGATCGGCTGTCCGTAGCGGTGTTTCTCGTCGATGCCGGTTCAAAGATCATGTACGCTAACGAAAAAGCGGACATGCTGCTGTCATCGCAAAGTCATGTTCTATCAAAGGCCGGGATATTGACGACCGTAAACACGGCAATGGCCGAGCCGATGGCCGACACGATCCGGCGCACCACCTCTCAGGATCTCGGCAGTCGCGGCATCGGCATTCCCGTTGGCAGCGGACGGGACGCGCCAGTTGTGGCTTATGTGTTGCCGCTTGGCGGCGGCACTGCCCGGTCGGCGTTCCAGCCAGCCGCTGCAGCGGTGTTTATCTCCACGGCAGTTGGCGCAGTACCGGCCTCGGAGGCTGTTCTCGCGACGCTCTATGACCTTACCCCGTCTGAAGCGCGGGTGCTACTGAAGGTCGGCGAAGGCCAGACTGTGACTGCGGTGGCGCTTGAGCTGGGGGTGTCGGAGAACACCGTGAAAACGCACCTGGCCCGGGTGTTCCAGAAGGTCGGCGTCAATCGCCAGCCGGATTTGGTGGCGATTGTTGCCGCACTGCGGCCTCCCGTGGCGCTCGGGTCCAGCGATTAGCTAGGTTTGACGGCTTCGGCTTCGATTTCGACTAGGAAATCCGGTGAGGCTAGACCTGCGACCTGCAGGTACGTGGCAGCACACAGGTGGCCTTGCAGTGCCTTGTCGCGGACCTGACGTGCCAAGGCGGTTTGCCCGGGCTCGGTAACGAACGTTGTCACTTTGACGAGATGTTTAACCTCGAAGCCTGTCGCTGCCAGCACCGCCAAAATGTTACTCCAAGTCCGCTCAAGTTGCGCCTGAACACCAACTTCGATGCGGCCGTCAGGTGCCACGCCAACTTGACCGGAGAGGACCAGACGCTGGCCAGCAGTAGGCGGCAACAGCACGGCTTGGGCGTAGTTTGATGCTGGTTTGGTGATTGTATCCGGATTGATCGTTTTCATGAACGCTCCTGAGACCATTGAACGGTTTGGATTAGACTGCACTGGTGAATGGATTGAATGTATCATAAGTGATCGAGCGATCCTGCCTGCTCCTGTCCGAAGTTTCAAATACCTTGTCCTGGTTCCGCAAAGTCCGCCCTGAGGTGCTGTCTGCGCCGTTGCCCGTTGTGGTGCCGGCTAGGGGACGCGCGGCCGTGGCGTTCGCCGCCAGCCTGACGTTTGAAGCGGTTGAGCGGCGCTACGGTACATCGCGGGCGCTTAAAGGCGTGTCGCTTGAAATCGCGCCGGGTGAGGTGGTGTGCCTGCTCGGGCCGTCGGGTTGCGGGAAGACGACCTTGCTGCGCATCGCGTCGGGCATCGAGAAGCCGTCACGCGGGCGGGTGTTGATCAACGGCCAAGAAGTAGCGGGACCGACGCGGTTTGTGCCGCCGGAGCAGCGCAACGTCGGCCTGATGTTCCAAGACTTCGCGCTGTTTCCGCACCTGACGATCCTCGACAACGTCGCGTTCGGCCTGCGCGCGCTGCCCCGCGCCGATGCTGAGCGTGAGGCGTTGGCGCTGCTGGCTCGTGTCGGCCTGGAAGGCTTTGGTGCGCAATATCCAAGCATTCTGTCGGGTGGTCAGGCGCAACGCGTGGCGTTGGCGCGGGCGATGGTGCCGCGCCCGTCGGTGATGCTGATGGATGAGCCGTTCTCCGGTTTGGATGTGCAGCTGCGTGATCATCTGCAGGAGGAGACGCTGGCGTTGCTGCGTGAAACCCGCGCCACCTGTATGATCGTGACGCACAATCCGGAGGAGGCGATGCGCCTGGGCGACCGGGTGGCGGTGATGCAGGCGGGCCGCGTCATGCAGATCGGGCGGGCGGAGGAGCTGTATCGCCATCCGACGAATCTGTTTGTGGCGCGGCTGTTCTCCGAGATCAACGAGGTGCGCTACACCATCGAGGGCGGTGGTATTAAAACGCCGGTCGGCCGGTTTTCGTTGCCCGATGATAACGATATGGTCGACGGCGACGAGGCGATCCTGTGCATTCGCCAGCGTGCCATTGAGCTGAGTGTACCGAACAAAGCCAGCAAGCAGGCTGGCGCGTTGCCTGGCCGCGTGTTGCGGGCCAAGTTCCTCGGTGACGCGGTGCAGCTCGAAGTCGGCGTGCAAGGCTTTGAGGCGCCGCTGAAAGTCAGGGTCGATGAGGCGGTTGCGCCCGCCCGTGGTGCTGAGGTTGCAGTTACTATTCCACCAACGAGCGTACTGGTGTTTCCGGCTGAACGTCAGGAAATGGCCTGAAATCAAACGCTTGTTGGCCGTAAGTATCGAACGTCGCAACCCGCTAAGTCGCTTGTTGGGCGCGCTGGTTTCTGCGATAGTGCAGCGAAATCAACAGGGCCAATCGTGAGAAGCGTTGGCCGTCTTAGGAGTTTGCGTAATGGGTTCCATGAGCATCTGGCACTGGCTGCTGTTCCTCGCCGTGGCGCTTCTGATGTTCGGTGGCGGCAACAAGATCTCATCCATCATGGGTGACGTCGCCAAGGGCATCAAGAGCTTCAAAAAAGGCATGGCTGAAGACGACGACGTGGTGAAAAAGCCCGAAGACGCGGCCGACAAAAAGACCATTGAAGCATCGGCCACCAAAGCAACCGAGCAGAAAACCGGCAGTGAAACGCGGGCTTGAGTGTGTTTCGCTTTGCCTGATGTCTTAAGCTTGCTCATAGTCGGGTCTCGCTAAGCGGCGCGGCCTGACTTACGCTTATTTGAAACCTCGAAAGCTTGAAACGACAGCATGTTCGACCTGACATCAAGCAAATTGCTGATCCTAGGGATCATAGCGCTTTTGGTCGTCGGGCCGAAGGAATTGCCGCTTCTTCTGCGCACGATCGGCAAGTACATGGGCATGATCCGCAAACAGGCGAACGAATTCCGCGCCCAGTTTGACGAAGCCATGAAGGAGAGCGAACTCGACACGCTCCGGAAGGAAGTTGAGAACGTAGGCCGCGAGGCCGAAGCCACGATGCGCGACGCCGAACATAGCGTGCAGAAGGAAGTTGATCTGGCCAACTCGCAGGTCGATAGCGTTATTCAATCGAGCACCACGACACCTGAAATACCGACCGAAGCGCCGGTCATCCCGCCCCCTCCAGCTGTGCAGGTTGAGGCGCCGAAAGCGGTTGAGATTGCGCCACCCGTTGTCGTGGCAGCGAACGGCAAGTTGAACGGTGCGCATCATGCTAGCGCGGCGGACGTTGCGAAGCCCGAGATCAAGACCGGAGTTTAAGCGCTGTGAGTGATGTTGCCCACAAACCCAGCCACGACGACATCGAAGCCTCGAAAGCGCCGCTGCTGGAGCACTTGATCGAGCTGCGCCAGCGGCTCATCTATGCGCTGATCGCGATATTGGCGTTCTTCTTCGTCTGCTTCTTTTTTGCCAACGGCATTTTCAACATCCTGGCGAAACCCTGCATCTGGGCCGCCAACGGTGACCTCGAAAAGTGCAAGATGATCTATACGGCGCCGCAAGAGTACTTGTTCGCACAGATCAAGCTGGCGTTGTTCGGCGCTGTTTTCCTGGCGTTCCCGGTGATTGCCAACCAGATCTACAAGTTCGTCGCGCCCGGCCTGTACAAGAACGAGAAGCAGGCGTTTCTGCCGTACCTCGTCGCAACACCGGTGCTGTTCTTTCTCGGGGCCTGCGTGGTCTATTTCCTCGTCATGCCGATGGCGCTGAAGTTCTTCATCGAGATGGGGCAAGCGGGAACTGGCGGCCAGATAAAGATCGAGATGATGTCCAGCGTCGACAAGTATCTGTCGCTGATCATGACGATGATTTTGGGCTTCGGCATATGCTTCCAGCTGCCAGTAATCATCACCCTGTTGGCCAAGGCTGGAGCCGTCACCTCCGCATCCCTTCAAGAATTCCGCCGTTATGCCTACGTTGGCATCGCCGCCGTTTCGGCCGTGCTGTCACCGCCAGATCCGTTCAGCATGATCGCAATGATGCTGCCGACGTGGGGCCTGTATGAGGCCTCGATCTACGCCGTGAAGTACTACGTCGAAGGCAAGAAAACGACGGACGTGGATACGGTGTGAGGTGTATGCTATGAAACAGCCAAAAGTCGATGCAAAAACCCGAAAATTGATCGAACAAGCCGTCGATGCCCATCGTGACGGGCACGACATCAAGATTACCGACCTAGTCGCCGAACTCGATGATTTTGGCGTCGAGGAAATCTGGTTGGGGCTGAAGTATGCGTTATCGCAGCGACCGGTTGACCCCCGAAAGTCACGAGTAATGCAAACGGCGATTAGTGATGCACTCGCCGCCTATGGCGATTTAAGAATGGTTTACATAGTACGAAGCTTTGACGATCGGCAGGAAATCGAAGCGGTGCAGCGTGCACCTTGAACATGAATTAATTCGCACGGCAGTCAAACTGTTAGAAGATTGCAACGGCAGTTCGCCATCGGAAGCGGATCGTCGTCGGGCGGTCAGTACGGCCTATTACGCCCTGTTTCACTTTACCGCCCGATCTTGCGTTGATGTGTTTATGCCAAGCGGCAAGAGGCCACTCGCGCGCGCAAAGCAACAGGCTTACCGCTCGATAGACCATAGAGATGTTAAAAACGCATGCACTTGCACTAAAAATCCAAAATTCGGGGCACCAATTCAAATTCGAAGATTTGCGGACACGTTTCTTACGCTGAACAAATACCGCGAACGGGCCGACTATGATCCGTCAGTCGACGGCGAGTTTAAACTTAACCATGTCATTGAATTAATTGGAGAATGCATCGATGCCATGACTGAGTTCAGGTCTGCCGATATTGACGACCGCCGTGCCTTTGCCGTCCAGGTTTGCCTGAAATCCAAAGTCCGCGCTTAAGCGCCCGACAGAAATTCTCCCCATGTCCTCCTCCGAATCCTCCTCGTCCAAAACTGAACTCCTCGCGCGCATCGCAGATGCCCTGGAGCGGATGTCGCCGCCGCCTGTGGGCGAGCCGGACTTTGACGCCGCTGACGCGTTTGTCTGGCATGCCAATCCGGAGGGCTTCATTCCGGTGCCGCACATTAACCGGGTGCCGCTGTCGCTGCTAAAGGGCCTGGATCGCACGGCTGAGCAACTGCTCGACAACACTCGCCGGTTTGCTGATGGCCTGCCTGCGAACAACGCCCTGTTGTGGGGCGCGCGCGGCATGGGCAAGTCGTCGCTGGTCAAGGCGGTGCATGCCGAGGTAACCCGTCACTTGACCAAGCAGAAGGCCAAACACCGGCTGCTACTGGTCGAAATTCACCGCGAGGATATCGACAGTCTGCCGCGTTGCCTTGGCCATATCCGCCGCTCGCACCACCGCTTCATTGTGTTCTGCGACGACCTATCGTTCGACCACGATGACACCAGCTACAAGTCGCTGAAGGCCGTGCTCGAAGGCGGCATCGAAGGGCGACCGGAGAATGTGGTGTTCTACGCCACCTCAAACCGCCGCCATCTGATGCCGCGTGATATGCTGGACAACGAGCGCGGTAGTGCCATCAATCCTGGCGAGGCGGTTGAGGAGAAGGTATCGCTGTCCGATCGTTTCGGCCTGTGGCTCGGCTTCCATAACGGCACACAAGACGACTACCTCGACATGATCCGGGGTTACGCCGCATACCATAAGCTGAAAATCAAAGACGAGCAGCTGACTCGCGAAGCTCTTGAGTGGAGTATGACGCGCGGAGGCCGTTCGGGCCGCGTGGCGTTCCAGTTCATCCACGATCTTGCCGGGCGGCTCGGGCAGAAGCTGAAGGCTGAGTAAGACGTCGATCAACCAATAGGCAACAGTGATGCGCAACCGCGCGAATAGCACGGTATTGCCCTATGCCGTGGCCACGCTTGGCATCGCTTTGTTCTCCTTGATGGACGCGGTGATGAAGCAGCTGGTGCTGGACATCGGTGCGTACAACGCCATGCTTTGGCGGGTCGTCGTCGGCACGGTGCTTGGCGGTGTGGTTTTCATGGCGGTGGGGCCAAGTTGGCCCTCACGACAGACGCTAAAGCTTCATAGCTGGAGAAACTATGTCACGTCGGTGATGACGTTATCGTTTTTCTGGGGCATCGGCCGTGTGCCGCTCGCCGAGGGCATTGCCCTCTCATTTATCGCACCATTGATCACGCTTTATCTGGCGGCTTTGCTGCTTGGCGAAAAAATTGGTCGTGCGGCGATCATAGCGTCAGGGCTCGGCATTGCCGGTGTGGCGGTGATCCTAGCTGGGAAACTCGGTGCCGCATTCACGACTGAGGCAAAGTGGGGGGTGGCCGCCATTCTATTTTCGGCGGTGCTCTACGCTTACAATTTGATCCTGCAGCGGCAGCTCTCGCAAGTCGCATCGCCGATGGAGATCGTTTTCTTCCAGGGGCCGATGGTGCTTGGGCTCTTCCTGTTGGCGGCGCTGTTTTGCCAGTTGGCGTTTGGTGTGATGGGCCAGCCCTCACCTGTTGTGGTGGTCGTGCCAGGGATCGCACACGTTCCGGGGATTGTCGCCTCGGCGGTGCTGGCGTTGATTTCGCTGTTTGCGATGAGTTGGGCCTATGCCCGTGCTGAGACACAACTGCTGGTGACCGCCGAGTACTCCGCATTTGTCTGGGCTGCGGTACTAGGCTGGGTCTATTTTGACGAGCAGCTAACGGTCGCCACATTGTTTGGCACTCTACTGATCGTCATAGGTTGCAGCATCGCTGCGCGGGCGAAGCCAGTTGCACCGGTATTTGTTGCCACCGCCGCGTCGCCGACCATCTGATGATGCGCACTTAGCAAATTCCGGGGAGGCGGAAACCCCAAAGCATCGTCGTTTTGGTGTTTGGGACTTGACTGTATCGGCGGGCTTAATCGGGCAGCATCATCACCATTCTCACTAGTGCGGCGACACTGCCCGCGCCCATCTTTTCCATGACCCATAGTCGATAAGTTTCGACAGTCCGCGCGCTGATCCCCAGTTTGGCAGCGATCTGCCGGTTGGAGTAACCTTCGGCGACCAGCAGCATCACCTCGCGTTGGCGCGCTGAAAGCTGAGCCGCGCGTTCCGCAATTTCCTGCCGTGCCTTGGCGCGTCGCTCCAACTTGCGGGACTGCTCGGCCGCGCGCCGGATCGCCGTCGCCAACTGGACCGCATCGACCGGTTTCTCGAGAAAATCACTGGCACCGGCCTTCAGTGCCTGCACAGCCGTGCTGATATCGCCATGCCCGGTCATCAGGATTAGCGGGGCGCTTGTCCCCCTGCGGATCAACTCGGACTGTAGTTCGAGACCGGTCATTCCTGGCATACGGATGTCCGACACGATGCAAGCGGGCGTGCTGCCACTGTCGAGTGCCGCAAGCAGATCGGCCGCGCGCTCGAAGCATGACGCAGTAATGCCCTCACCGATCAAGACAAGGCGCGTCGAGTCTAAAACGGCGCGATCATCGTC
>JAYSVA010000504.1:0-2570 GCA_043718785.1 Hyphomicrobiaceae bacterium | reverse complement strand
AAAGTCATGCCAACCGAGTACGCCCGCGCCCTGGCCGAAATGGCCAAGGTGCAAACCGCCGACACCACCGGCTTCAACGTAATGGAAGTCGGCATGCCGAAAAAGGGCGCGGCGAAGGGAAAAGCAGTGAACTGACTATTTTCTCACTTCCCCGGAATTTGCTCAGCGCTGAGGCGCTGATCAAATGTCCGGGGTCTTTACCCGGCGTGCTGGGCACGATGTCTCCCAACCTCAACCGGTAAAGATCCCGGACAACACGACCTCCCTTGGTCGGCAGTGTTTCCGGGAGGGCGGTGGGTTAGTTGAAACTCATATTGGTCCTGTGAAGGATAGACTGCCATGAAACATGAGTATTCAATTACGATTTCGCCTCTGGCCATCGCCGATGGTGGCGGCTGGGTTGCAATAGTCCCTGACTTGCCCGGGTGCATGTCTGACGGTGACACGGCCGCCGAAGCCCTAGCAAATGCCGAGGATGCGATTGACGAATGGATCGAGGCAGCCCGCACAATGGGGCGCCCGATCCCAAAACCTCAACCGGCTCTGAGCCCTGCATAGATCGACTTAGGCCATTACAATGTCTCCCGGTTTCGCCAAAACACCAGAGCCACCTTACTACGCCGTGATCTTCACATCGACGCGGACAGCGGGTGATCACGGCTATGCGGCAATGGCCGACGCCATGTCGGAGCTGGCTTTAAAGCAGCCAGGCAATCTGGGTGCTGAAAGCGCGCGCGGCGCTGACGGTCTGGGCATCACGGTTTCCTACTGGCAGGATGAAGCGAGCATCAAAGCCTGGAAGGCTGTCGCCTCGCACCTCGCCGCCCAGAAACTCGGGAAAGAGCGCTGGTACGACCACTACGAACTGCGCGTTGCCAAAGTCGAACGTGCCTACTCAGGTCCGGAAGGGCGAGCAAAGCCATGAATATGCTAGTCACACCACGGCCCCGTCGCATTAGTCGTTGCGAACGAAAACCTGAGCTTGCAGCCGCTTAGTCTGCTATCCGCACCTCAACACTCATCAAACACACTGACGACAGAGATAGTCCCATGGGCAAGATCACCGGTTTTCTCGAACTCGACCGCACTGACCGCGACTACAAGCCGGCGGCTGAACGGGTGAAGCATTTCAAAGAATTCGTCGTGCCGCTCGGCGATGACGGCGTGAAGAAGCAGGCATCGCGCTGCATGGATTGCGGCATTCCGTATTGCCATAACGGCTGCCCAGTGAACAACCAGATCCCCGACTGGAACGACCTCGTCTATAAGGGCGACTGGCAGCAGGCGTCGAACAACCTGCATTCGACCAACAACTTCCCCGAAGTCACGGGCCGCATCTGCCCTGCGCCCTGTGAAGCGGCGTGCACGTTGAACATCGACGACAAGCCGGTGACAATCAAGACGATCGAGTCCGCCATCGCCGACAAAGCCTGGGAAGAAGGCTGGATTGTACCGCAGCCACCGGAGAAGAAGACCGGCAAGAAGGTCGCCATTGTTGGCTCCGGTCCGGCAGGCTTGGCCGCAGCGCAGCAGCTCGCCCGGGTCGGCCACGCCGTGCACGTCTACGAGAAGAACGCGTTCCCCGGCGGCCTGCTGCGCTACGGCATCCCCGACTTCAAGATGGAAAAAATCGTCATTGAACGCCGCGTCAAGCAGATGGAAGCCGAGGGCGTCACCTTCCACTGCAACATCGAGATCGGCAAGAAGATCACGCTGGCCGACCTCGAAGCCAAACACGACGCTGTGTTGCTGGCGGGCGGCGCTGAGAAGCCGCGCGACATCCCCGTCTCGGGCCGCGATCTTGGCGGCATCCACTTCGCCATGAATTTCTTGCCGCAACAGAACCGCCGCGTCTCCGGCGAGAAGCTCGGCAAAGTGCTGGAGCTCAACGCCAAGGGCCTCAACGTCGTCGTCATCGGCGGCGGTGACACTGGCTCCGATTGTATCGGCACGTCGTTCCGTCAGGGCGCGGTCAGCGTCACCCAGCTGGAGATCATGGCTGCGCCTCCTGAGAAGGAGAACAAGGACATGGTGTGGCCGAACTGGCCGCTGAAGATGCGCACGTCGTCGTCGCAAGCCGAAGGTGCAAAGCGCGATTTCGCCGTCAACACCAAGCGCTTCGAAGGCAAGGACGGCCGCGTCACCAAGCTGATCTGCGTCAAGGTCGACGACAAGTTCAAGGAAATCCCGGGCTCCGAATTCGAGATCCCCGCCGACCTTGTGCTGCTCGCCATGGGCTTCGTCGCGCCGGAGACGGATGGCCTATTCAAGAAGGACGAAGTCGCCGTTGATGGCCGTGGCAACGTCCGCGCCACCGACAAGGACTACGCCACATCGAAGCCCAAAGTGTTCGCCGCCGGTGACATCCGGCGCGGCCAGAGCCTCGTCGTCTGGGCCATCCGCGAAGGGCGGCAAGCAGCGCACGCGATTGATAAGGCGCTGATGGGGAAGAGCGACTTGCCACGTTAGTGTAGCCTCCGGCGGCAAGGGACTTGTCCCTTGACCCGCTAAACAGTGGGGTTAGTGTGTCGCATGGCCGAGACATCGCACATTTCAGCGCTTCCGCGCAT
>JAYSVA010000503.1:0-5566 GCA_043718785.1 Hyphomicrobiaceae bacterium | reverse complement strand
CGTCCCTTTCGTCCCGTGCCACCCTCTTTCCCCCATGTGAGCTGGGCTATGCATATGTCGCTGGGTCGTGCTCAGCGCTGCCGGTTTTCGCGTTGCCCACCGAGTTTCAGCGCGCTTACGGATCGCCCTTCTTTGCAGCTTTGGCGCGCAAGGTAAGGCCGACTTGCCATGCCGTCCGCACGTCCAACTGCGCAAACCAAAACGACGCCGACCAAGTGACTGGTCGACGCCGTTTATTTCAGAACGCATCAGAAAGTTATGGCCAAACGCAGCTGCCGGCGGCATCGCGGTTCTTGTAGCTGCCTGTATTGTTTTCGTCATACGGGATGAAGTTTGATACGCGTGGCTTTAGGTAGAATTTCTCAGCGAGCGGGAACGCTCCCTTGATGAAATAATTAAAAATCATTGGCGTATAAGTATACGCAACTTCCGCGACGATCACGCTGCCACCTGCCTCAACAATTCCCGCCGGAAGATCGTAGGCGGTATTGACGATGAAGCTCGACGGAGCCGTTGTCGGGAAATCGAATTTCCAGCAGACCTTCTTCGGATCGGTTGGTTCTGGATCCGTCGGATTTGCTTTGGCTTTGGCACCAACCGCTAAAATCGTTACTTTCAACGGTTCTTTTTCATAAGGAGCCAACAGCACTCCGATGACTTGCATATACGTGACAAGTTGCGATTGCTTGATCTTATCTTCACGTGCCACGAGATCGGCCGTGGTGCTAGCGACGACCATGACACGGCGATCAACCGTGATGGCCTGCGACAGCTCGACCGTGCCGATTAACATAAAGAACATAATCGGTGCGATAAACGCGAATTCGATCGCAGCCACGCCTGCATCGTCACGCCGCCACCGACTTACAAGCTTGCGGAAGGGTCGAGCGCAACTCTTCAGTTGCTTGGTAAAGCGAAAAATAGACATGATTTCCCTCGTCCTGGAATGCAGACCACGTGGCACCATGCCAAAGTCAATACGGTTCATTTTTGAATGCAGTCGAAGCTTGCAGCATGGTCGCACCATTCGGCATATTGCCAAGCTTGATGAATGGGATCACCTGAAACAGATCCATTTCGTAGCAAGCCGTCACGACCATGGTGTCCGACGCCTTCGCCGGATCGAGCTTCGCATCAATCTCCGGTATCAAGATGTTAGGAACGGGGGCGCTGGCTTCAGTTAGACACTGACCAATCTGTGGCACTGCGGTTGGCGTAATTTTTTGTAATTCCGTGACATTCACAACGTGAACACGCAGCTTATTCTCACAATCGAAGAATGGTGCCAGCTGCTCACAAACAGCCTTCTTGAAGTCAGTTTTGCTTTGGATTATGACCGTCGGATCGGTCAACGGGTAGAGAACGCGCGATTCACCGGTGCGGAACGGCCGCGCTGCGGTTTCTACCGCATTCTCCAAATTGAACACCGAAAAGAAGTAAATGCCAACTGCTATAATGCCGAACAGCATCATGAAAAACGGAATGCCAACCATGGCGAACTCAATCGCGGTTACACCATTTTCGTCACGGGCCAACCGCCGACTAAATCGCATGGAACGGGCCATCGCGCGCTGATGCACAGCTTGTAAATTTGTACGCATACACAGCCTCTCAATCGCTAGACCCGGCACCACAGGGCACCTCTGGCCGGTTCCAGCGAATGTACATAGAAAAAGATAAATAATTAGTTGACGAACATTCAGCGCTGCACAAGCAACAACCTTAAACTAAATTTCTGGTAAATTTCACAATCAAATACCCAGATAACACTGATCATAAATTCATTGATGCTTAGTTTTAAAAACACGAACCATTCGATCTTAAATGCAAACTGTGTGATGAATACACTTGGTTACGAACCAAACCTGACTATCGAACTTGTCTGGCTGGACCTGCAAAGGTTCAAGTCAGGTGGGATGCCGCCTTCGGGCGGCATGAGGCCTGGCGCGGGGCAGGTTTGCCCCAACATGTCCCGCGCCAGTATTAATGTCTGCACAACACCTTATTTAATACGCTCAAGAATACTGGTGTAATTGGCGACGGCCGCACCGCCCATATTAAAGATGCCGCCAAGTTTCGCGTCCTTGATCTGGATCGCCGCGGGCATATCGCCAACCAGCTGCATCGCCGTCATCGCGTGCATTGAAACGCCGGTGGCACCAATCGGATGCCCCTTGGATTTCAGACCACCCGACGGATTAACCGGCAACTTGCCGCCAATCTCAGTCCAGCCTTCGGCCGTGGCCCGCGCGCCCTGACCTTCCTTGGTCAGCCCCATCGCCTCATATTCGAGCAGCTCCGCCACCGTAAAACAGTCGTGCGTTTCAACGAACGACAGATCCTTCAAGCTAACGCCCGCCTTGGCCAGCGCCTGCTTCCAGGCCAGCGCGCAGCCTTCGAACTTAAGAATATCGCGCTTCGACATCGGCAGAAAATCCTGCACATGAGCCGTGGCACGAAACAGGATCGCCCGCTTCATCGCCATCGCCGTTTCCACATCAGCCAGCACCAGGGCGGCGGCGCCATCCGACACCAGCGAGCAATCGGTGCGCTTCAGCGGGCCCGCGACAAACGGATTTTTTTCACTTTCCCGACGGCAGAATTCGAAACCCAGATCCTTCTGCATCTGCGCATACGGATTGGATGCGCCGTTCTTGTGGTTCTTTGCGGCAATGCGGGCCAGCGCATCGGACTGATCGCCATGCTTCTGAAAGTACGAGGCCGCAATCTGCCCGAATACCCCGGCAAAACCGCCCTCGACGCCGCTTTCCTCCTTCAGATACGAGGCCTTGAGCAGATTTTTGCCGATCTCTGCTGCCGGTGTCGTCGTCATCTGCTCGACGCCGACCACCAGCACCACCCGGGCCTGCCGCGCCTCAATCGACTTGATGCCCTGATGGATCGCCGCCGAACCGGTCGCGCAAGCGTTCTCAACCCGCGTCGCTGGCTTAAAGCGCAAATCCGGGGTCGCCTGCAGTACCAGCGAGGCCGTGAAATCCTGCGCCGAGAACCCGGCGTTGAAGTGGCCGAGCACGATCTCGTCGACATCCTTCGGCCCAAGCCCCGCATGGGCCAACGCCTCATTGGTAACGCGCACCACCAAACTCTCAACGGTTTCGGTATCATGACGGCGGAATGGCGTATGCGCCCATCCAACAATTGCTGTGGCCATCGGTCGTTCTCCCTGGGGTTCCTACACTGCTCGCGGCACTATAGATCAACTAGCGTGCAACCTGAAGATCGCAGTCAGCCTGATCAGCCGTACCAACGGCGGCCCTGCCATGCATAAATCTCGCGCAGCACGACAAGTTCTGCAGCATGCCTGATCTAATGAACGGTCCTTGTATTGCCGCTTTGCCCAGGCAACGATACCAGCTAGAGCCGCAACAACTGGCGGCAACACTAGAGTAGATCAATCGATGGAAAGCCCGTGCGTCAAAGTCTGCGTCATTGACCCACACACCAGTGTGTGCGGCGGGTGCCATCGGACGTTGGCCGAAATCGCCAAGTGGACACAGTTTTCAGCCGCCGAACGGCAACAGATCATGGCAAGTTTGCCAGCCCGCGCGACGCGGTTAACCAGTACGAGTGCCGAGCCCGGACGCCGGGCATCAGCCAGCTTGGGAAAGGCATAATCCATGCGGCGCAGCAGCTTTTTAGGCATTGGCACGGCTTTGGCCGTTGGTTTGGCGACGCCGGTGTTCGCCCAAAGCTCAGGCGGACTGGAGCGCGACAGCCTGTTCAGCGACTACACGATGCAGATCATCATCGGCCTTATTTTCTTAGCTGTGATCGGCGGTTCGGCACTGGGTTTGTATCGCGGACGCCTCGGCCAAGGGGTCCGTGATCTGGCGATCTGGCTCGGTTTAGGAGCTGTTCTCGTTGCCGGGTACGGCTTTCGCGACGAATTCCGGATGATCGGCCACCGCATGTTTGGCGACCTGATGCCGCCCGGCGAAGCCCAAACGATCAGCCGCGCCGACGGCCAGGAACAAGCCGTCCGCATCCGCAAACGCGCAGACGGGCATTTTGTCGCCAAGACCGAAGTCAACGGCGTCACCGTCACCATGCTCGTCGATACCGGCGCATCCAGCGTCGTGTTGAAACCAGCCGACGCCCGCCTAGCCGGGGTCGATGTCGACCGCCTGACCTATTCCGTGCCGGTACAAACCGCCAACGGCACCGCCTACGCTGCAGCCGTGCGGCTGAAACGGCTGTCCGTCGGTGGGATCACAGTCGATGGGATCGAGGCGCTGGTCGCCAAACCTGGAACGCTGGGCGAAAGTCTCCTTGGTATGACTTTCTTAAGACGCTTGCGGTCCTATGAGTTCACGGGTGAGTTTTTGACACTGCGCAGTTAAGCAGGCGCGGCAAACCATGGCGCACCCGAAGCTGGCATGATCAACAGCGGACGGATGCGTATGTTCCTCACAGTTCTCAAAGATGCTGGCGCTTGGTTGGTTTTTGCCCTGTGCGGCGTCATTTCCGTGGTTTTCTACGATGACCTGAAGAGCGGCATGGCGCACGCGCTCGGCATCCAGCTGCCAACGGCTGAGCAAATGGCGGCGACGACGCAAAAGCACGCATCTCAACGGGCCGCTGCTGCCGTTGAAACGGCGGCGAAATCCTCCAGCGGCGGGGTTGAACTCAGAGCGGGCGGCCATGGCCACTTCGAAACACGCGCCGAAATCAACGGTCGCCCAGTCGACGTGATGGTCGATACTGGTGCAACGCTGATCGCGCTCACCTTCGAAGATGCCGAGCGCGCCGGCATCTACATGAAGGACTCAGATTTCACGCAGCGCACCCAAACCGCCAACGGCATTGCTCGCGCCGCCCCCGTGATGTTGGAGCGGGTCAGCATCGGCGACATTACCATCCGGAACGTCCGCGCCTCCGTGTCAGAACGCGGACGCCTGCAGGTCACCCTGCTTGGCATGTCGTTCCTGTCCCGCCTGTCCCGCACCGAAATGCGCAAGGGCACATTGGTGCTATATGAGTAAGAGCGGCACTTGTCCGCTTAAGCTGCGCCCGGCATTCCGCCCCGCACGGCATCCCGTTCCGCGGCAAAGTGCCGATAACTGAGCCCAAGATAGATTTGGCCGACGCCTAGGCTGATCACTGCAGCGACGCTGGCAAAAATCAACGCGATGAAAGTACCATTGCTATAACGGACCATGGCGGCACCGACCAGCAGCGGCAACGCTGAAAACAGCAATCCCAGCAGCAACCTCCCGCCATTGCCCCGAGTATGCGACCACGACTCCGTGAAGTCCATATACTGATCGGCGGCGGCCGTGGCTGGCAAGATCAGCAGCACGCGCACCAGCAGCGTATGCCATGCCGCGACCAGCCCTAAGTAGACCCACAGCGGCGCGTCGAACGCTGGCAGCTGCGCCGCCACTGCCGCCATGCTGTATGGGGCAAACATAAACAGGCCTGTGGTGGCGATGCCCGCCTGGGGCACTGCGATGACGAAAACAAACAACGACAGGCCGACACAGAGCGCGAGCTTCGCGGCGTAGCGGCTGAGGCCGAACGGGCCCGTCACCAGTATCGCAGGCGA
>JAYSVA010000502.1:0-2575 GCA_043718785.1 Hyphomicrobiaceae bacterium | reverse complement strand
CGCGCCCGCCTAGACGGGCCTGGAGCTCGACAGCAGAGGCTGGCTCACCAGCTGACCGTTGCAATGAAAACTGGGTGGCGATGCCGTAGCGCTCGCTGCAGATAGCCGCGACTTCTTTGGCAGGCATGCCGAATATGGCGAGCAGAACCGTCGAGGCGCCGACGCCAACGGCCGCAAAATTGAACAGATAACCCTCAAGACCTTTGGTACTCGAACCGCGCTTGGCCATGTTACGCACTCCCACAAATCTCGGCACAATACCCAGCCGACAGTCGGCTCATGCCAATCCGTCGACCTTGCTGGTACCGTAGGCAGGACTGGTTAAAGATCGACGAAGGGCGCGACCGATCACGGCATTTTTAACCGACAACTTATCCGGCCCGCTGCAGATTTTCGGCGAGGACATCCGCACGGGTGCTGAAATGTGTGATCGCGACAGCCTTTGAAGTCTGGACACCGCTTACAGACACGCTTGCATCCGGTGCCAATCCGCCTTCGATGCGTCGAAGCTCATCGGTAAAGTCGCGCAGTCGTGACGAGAGTTTAGCGACGAAATGCGCGGCCAGCTCAGGATCTCGCTCCATTTGGGCGTGCAAGGCGGCGCGGGTGATCTTGAGTGCCCGAATGGCGGTTTTGGCGACAATGGTGGTGCTATACTCGGTATCGATCAGCATCGACATTTCGCCGATCAGCGATCCCGTCTCGACGACAGCCATGTCACGAGTTGCAGTACCACGCTGATCACCATCAACGATGCCGCCCTCGCCGACGATCAACAAGAATGCGCCGTCGCCAGCTTCGCCCGATTTAATGATGGTCTGCCCAATGCGGAACATCACACGGTCAGCGCGGCGGGCGATGGTGGCAAGCTGCGGCTGCGTTAGCCCCTGAAACAGGGACACGCGAAGCAGCGGGCCAATAAACGTCTCACTTGCCATGGGGCACACTTCCTACCAGACACAACCACCTCAACGCGGATTTGACCGACACAACGCTACGGCGCCAATGCAACTGTGATTCGCGCACGCGAAACCAGCGCTTGTTGCCCCCTCGGCAAGCGAACCTGTGGACCAGTGGCGCCGTCGCCGCTATCGGCCAACCAATCCGTTCGGAGCTGTGGATGCGGCGCAATTGCGGCTTGCAAGTGACGTCTCTGTGGTGTTTCACGACGCATGGGTTTCGGCCACATTTTTGAACGAACAACCAGTTACAGCCGATTCAACTGGCGGTTTGGTCTTGAGTCCGGTGGTCGCATTTAGTGCTGGCAGTTCTGCGTTGGGCATCACGTTTGCCTCAAAGAACATGCCGCAGGGGTCGGGAAACCGGCCGAGGAAAGGGAAGTCGAATGAATAGTTCTAATCGCACGCTGCAGGGCTCATCCGTTCGCCGCTTTGTGCAACTGGCCTGCATGGCTGTGATTGCCGTCTCCGTCGGCGCTTGTGCGAACAAGGACGGCAAAGGCACCGGCGAGAACCTGCTCGGACCAAATGCTGGCCTCAACGGCGGTAAGGGTGGTCGCGGTGGTCCTCCCGGCTCGCAACAGGACTTCGCCCAGAACGTTGGCGATATCGTCTACTTCTCGACCGACGCCACCGACCTGACGCCGGAAGCGCAGACCACGTTATCGACCCAGGCCAAGTGGCTGCAGCAGTACGCCCAGTACACCATCACCATCGAAGGGCACGCCGACGAGCGCGGCACCCGCGAATACAACATTGCACTTGGGGCCAAACGCGCCCAATCGGTCCGCGAATTCCTGGTTCGCAACGGCATCAACGCCCAGCGCGTTCGTACTGTTTCGTTCGGCAAGGAACGTCCAGTGGCTGTCTGTAACGACATCTCGTGCTGGTCGCAAAACCGCCGCGCGCAGACCGTGTTGAACAACCGGACCGCCCAAAACCAGTAAGCCGCACGACAAAATCTGTGGACAATAGATATCCGGCAGCAGCGACAACCGCTCCTGCCGGATTTTTTGTTTGTCTGATCCACAGCAACGGTCTGCCTCAGTTCCATCAAAGTCCCGCCGTAGTGTTGGCTGACTTTAGCGGAGTTCGATGCGCAACTGGCATTTACAGGGCGCTTCACCGGGAGGCAGTTGTATGAGCAAAGTGGCGAACTCGCGGGATTTGTTCAGCGGCATGTTGGTCGTCATGCCGATGCTGGCCGCGTTGGCGGCTCCGGTCGGTTCGCAGGCTTATGCTCAAGGTGTCAGTCACGGCGCTGCAGTTCAGGGTGCAACCATCGGCCCCCGCGAAGTGCTGCTCGGCACGTCCACATCACCACGCACTAGCGCCACACCAACAGGCGAGCGTGAAGCGCAGGCCTATTACGACGCCGCCGAACGCGAGCGCGACTTAGGCCGCATCGACATGGCCCGGCGCCACCTTGAGTTGCTGGTCGCACGTTACCCGCAATCCTCCATCGCCAACGTCGCCCGCCACGATCTGATCGCGCTCTACGGTCGGGTTACTGAAGCGCCGCAGCGCACCGCTGAATTGACAGCTCCCGTCGCAGCCGCAAGCGCTGATCTCGGACCGAAGAGCCACTTCGAATCGAAAAGCAACCTGGGTGTCCC
>JAYSVA010000501.1:0-5586 GCA_043718785.1 Hyphomicrobiaceae bacterium | reverse complement strand
CCGCGAAAAAGAAGTAAGCGTCGACGTTTCGACGCGCCAAAGCACGCTCACCGCAAGGTCAGCGTGCTTTTTTGTGACTATTTTGATGATGCGATGATACAGTCCTCAATGTTGTCCATACTTCTGAAATGGTGATCTCTTGCGCTTCAAAGACATTGTTCGTAGTGAAAAACTAAACTTGGACACTGGAAGATGGCAATCCGGCCACGTCCCTCGGACGGCCTTCCCTATGTCGAGGCTGAAAGACAAACGATATCGGTATGGGCCAGACTATTCTTGGCGATTAGTGAAATTCCAAGCCGGAGCGTGTTCTTGTCGCATTTTGATTCTACTCAACGAATCGCGAGAAGTGCTGCGTGCCCGCCTTGGTGTGGAAGTCGAAGGGGACATGGTCGTCCTCTCAGATTACGAGTTTCACGCAACGGAGCCGGGCTGGCATTGCCATGTAACTGTTGAGCATGTTGAAACAATTGGCTCTGGTGCCGCGCGGCAAGGTAAACGAAAATGGCCACGTCAATCAGCAAAAAAAGATTTTGGTGTCGATCAATCGAACGCTCTGACGGTCGTTGCAGAGCATTTCAAATTTGCAGCGCAAGGTGATCTGTTATGAAGCTGCAAGATATCTGTAGCGCGCTGTGCTCTGGTCTTGCCATGCGGCAGGTTCCAATTGGCTATGCAATTCGAACGCCATTCCGAAATCCGGATGGAGATTCCATTGGTGTGTATTTACGCCGAGAAACAGGCAATCCCGGATTGATGCGCCTGGAAGATGACGGCGGTACAATCGCTTCACTGGAAGAAGACGGTGTGTCATTTGCTTCTGAAGCACGAACTGACGCCTTGAATTCATTATTGCAGCAATACGACGCTCAATTGGATGAGGCGGCGTTCATTATTCACACGGAATACTTGCCAGAGCACAGAATTCCCGCCAATTTCGCCAAGTTCATGGCATTGTTGCTGCGTATACAAGATCTGCGATTACTTTCACAAGACCGTGTTCGCGAATTATTTAAAGACGACGTCAGAGCAATGTTGACAAAGCATTTTGGCGGACAAATAGAAATATTGGAAGACGAAAAACCCAATCATCTCTTGCCTGACTATGTGGCTGACTTCGTCTTGCGCTCCCCCAATGGTGAGACGTTAGCGCTGTTTGCTGCTTCGTCTGAAACGAAAGCCTTGGAGGCTCTGTTACTCTGGCAAGAACTATCTCGACGCCAGTTATCAAACGTTCACAGCATGGCCATATTCGAGGGGGCAAAGCCTCAAAAAATAAAATCGCGCACGATGTCGAGACTCATGAACAGTGAAGTACTTCTTGGCACATTGGACGGCGATCCTTGGGAACTAGCTCGCAAGATGGCCCAAAATCTTGACGTCACACTTCAAAACTCAGTCAATTAAGAGCCTCACCATGAAAATGATCGAACAGCGTCAGACCCCGAATTCACGCCGCGTCCGGGTGTTTATGGCCGAGAAGGGCGTCGCCCTGCCGCCGCTTGAGCAGATCGACATCATGACGCTTGGCGCACAGACGCCGGAGTTCACGGCGATCAACCCGACCCAAGCGGTGCCGGTGCTGATCCTCGACAACGGCCACGCCATCTCCGAAAGCGTCGCGATCTGCCGCTATTTCGAGGAGGTTCACCCGGAGCCCGCACTGTTTGGCACAGGTCCCGAAGGTCGCGCCACCGTCGAAATGTGGAACCGCCGCATGGAGCTGGGCCTGCTGACCCGCGTGGCGCAGGCCTTCCGCCATCTGCATCCAGCGATGGCGCAACTGGAAGTGCCGCAGGTCAAGGAATGGGGCGAGGGCAACAAAGCCAAACTGCCAGCTCTGTTCCAGATGATCGACACGCAGCTGGCCAGCCACGAGTTCATCGCCGGGAACGCCATCAGCATCGCCGACATCACGGCGATGATCGCCATCGACTTCATGCGCCCGCTCAAAATCGAACGCCCGGCGCATCTAGCCAACCTCGACCGTTGGCACAAAGCCATGGCCAGCCGCCCTAGCGCCAAGGCTTGATGGCGACGAACCTGGAACGTTTGGTAGCGGACATCCGGGCCTGCCGGATCTGCCGGGATGCGCCGCTCGGTCGCCAACTTGCGCATGAGCCGCGTCCGGTGGTGCGGGTGGCGGCGAGCGCGCGTATCGCCATCTGCGGGCAGGCACCCGGGGTGCGCGTGCACAACTCGGGTCGGCCGTTCGATGATGCGTCAGGTGACCGTCTGCGCGACTGGATGGGCATTGACCGCACCACGTTCTATGATGAGGCCAGCATCGCCTTCGTGCCGATGGGCTTCTGCTTTCCCGGTCACGACGCCAAGAAGGGCGATCTACCGCCCCGCCGCGAATGTGCCACCCATTGGCGGGCCCAGGTAATGGCCGAGCTGCCGAAGCTGGAGCTGGTGCTGCTGATCGGCCAGTACGCGCAAGGCTGGCACCTTGCCCGCATGCCGGGCTTCGGCGATCTGCCGAAGGGGCTAACCGCGACCGTTGCCGACTGGCGACGCATCTACGACCACTCGCGCCAGTTAAATTCCGAACCCCGAACCCTCGTACTGCCGCATCCCTCCTGGCGCAACAGCGGCTGGCTCAAACGCCACCCCTGGTTCGTGGAGGATTTGCTGCCGGTACTGCGGGAGGAGGTGGGCAAACTCGTCAGGCGCCCTACTGGCAATAATTCTTGCCCTTACGATCTTTGAGATCGAAGTGGAGGTGGTCGCGGTGGGCGTCGTTGGCTTCGGGGCCGAGGACGGTGCCGAACAGCTTGCAGGCCTCACCGTGGATGCGGCGCAGGAATCTGGCGTCAGCGGTGATTTCGGGCTTGGCGTCAGCAGCAGGCGTGGATGCCACTTGGGCAGGCTGAACTGGCTGCGCAACCGCTACAACCGGTGGCCCTTTCAGAGCATAACGGCTGTCCGGTGCGAGTGGCGGTTTGGCAGGCGTCACTTTCGCTGCAACCTTGGCCGCCGACGCGTCGTCACGGGCGACGCGGCCCCAGCCACCGAGGACGTTGATGGTGCGCCCGTCGGCCAGCACGAAACCGGCGACGTCGAAGGCGTTGCCGAACGCGTGCTCGCTGATCGGGCCGTCGGCGGCCCCGTTGCGGTTGCGACAGGTGTAGGACCCCGTGCCGACCAGCCGGACGACGGGCGACGAGAAGATCTCCTTCGCGGCGGGCTGCAACACCCGGTCGACCCAATTGCCGACGGCCACCGCCACGGCGCAGTTCATCAGCGCCGGGTTGGCCAAGCTGACCTCGGGCTTGCCGATGGCTTTCAGTTTGATCGGCGCGGGCGTGCCGCAATTGCCCTGACGCACGGGATTCGCGTGCTCAAACTGCACGTTACGGTCTGCCAGGATGGCCGTGCACTGGCGCAATGCGGTGGCGACCTCAGCCTCTGGCCAGCCACTGGACTCGGTCGGTTCGGCTGCCGGTGGGGCCTCTGGGGCGGCTTCAGGGCTGATCGATGGGGGCTTATCGGTCGGCGTTTCTGCAGCTTTCGGGGTCGGAGCCTCGGCCAGCTTCACTGGCGGCATCACAGCGACAGTTGACGGCAGCGGCGGCGTCACCGGCACGACCCGCTTGATCGGCGGCACCATGGCAGATTTTGCTTGAACTACAGGCTGGGGAGACGAGACCGGCGACGCAGCCTCGAGCACGGGCGTTTTGGCAGCCGTTTCACGCTTCGGACCCGCGCTGATCTGGAGCGTCGTGACTGGCCGGGAGCGCACAGGCACCGCTGCGGCTGACATAGCACTGGCGGAAGCACCCGCGAAAACTGGCGCATTCAGCGCGGCCGAAGCAACGGCCACCCGGCTCGTCGGTCGCTCGTAATAGGCAGCGCCGCCCAGCGCCAGCAGGCCAACCATCACCGTGTAGGACAGGCTCGTCGACGCTTTGGCAGCCACCCGGTCAAAACGCTGCATCAGGCGCGGAGCCGCCGTCAACGCAGGCGTTTTGGGGTCACTGGCAACAGGCGCAACATCCGTCATTGGTCCGTCTTTGGTGAGCTTTTCAATGGACTTAGCTTTAGAATCAGCCACGCCAGCAGACAAGACAATTCCGGCAAAATGAGGCCAAGACAGTTGTTCTTGCGAGCGAACAGCCATGCAACGACGGGGCCTCAGTCACCCTGTCGGAGCCACCTCTGGTTTATATGGCAACGGATGACCATATCCTCCAGAGTATGATTGACGCGACCACCAGCCCGAGCCTCAACGCTCAGCCGCAGTATGGCGCAACGCCGCTGCGGCCAGACGCCCGGGCGCTGGTGCTGCATGGCCGGAACATCGCGCTGTTTCTCGATTTTGATGGCACGCTAGCCGACATCGCACCGCATCCCGATGCGGTAACTGTTCCGGTGGCGACCCAGCAGCTAATGGCACGGTTGCAAATGGCCCTCGACGGTGCCGTTGCCATCATCACCGGGCGCGAGATTGCGACGATTGACCGGCATCTGGCACCGCTGCGATTGGCCGTTGCTGGCGTGCATGGCTTGATCCGCCGCGATGCGGCTGGTCAGACGTTCGACACCCTGGATAAAGCCGTTGCTGCCCGCTTGCCGGACCTCGTCAATGCCGCCGGTGCACCGCTGCTGCGTCTATATCCAGCGCTGACCGTAGAATACAAAACCGGCGCGGTGGCGCTGCACTATCGCGGCGCTCCGGACCAAGCGGCTGCCTGCGTTACGGTTATGCAGGCTGTCGCAAACCAGTTGCAGGGGGCTGGCGTGCGGCTCTGCCATGGCCGCCAAGTGGTGGAGGCGGTGGCAGGCCACAGCAACAAAGGTGTGGCGGTTGCAGCGTACCTAGCGGAACCACCGTTCAGCGGGCGCGTTCCTGTCTTCATCGGCGACGACGTCACCGATGAGGACGGTTTTGCCGTCGTGAACAGCAACGGCGGCCTATCAGTCAAAGTCGGTGATGGCGCCACGGTTGCGCACCACCGGCTAGCAGACCCCGACGCCGTATTCGCCTGGCTGAGCGAAGTGGCCACGCTGTTGGATTGATGCCGGGGGCCGGACAATGGAAAGGTAGCTGCCATGACGAGACTTGTGATCGTATCGAACCGTGTTGCTGACCTCGAAGAAGGCCCCCAGTCCGGCGGCTTGGCGGTCGCCATTGGCGATGCCCTGCGTGAGCGCGGCGGCCTGTGGTTTGGCTGGGACGGCACCATTGTCGAGGATGACGTAACGCCCGGCCTGCAACTGTCGCGGGGCGCGCGCACTACGTCAGCGACGATGCCGCTGACCCGCAGCGAATACAACGACTACTATCTCGGCTATTCGAACAAGGTGCTGTGGCCCGCGTTCCACTACCGGCTCGATCTAGCCGCGTTCGAAACCACGTTCATCGAGGGCTACCGCCGCGTCAATGCTCGGCTAGCCGACACGCTGGCTGGCCTGATCACGCCGGGTGATACCGTTTGGGTGCACGACTACCACCTGATCCCAATGGCGGCGGAACTGCGGGCACGCCACATCACGTCCCGCATGGGTTTTTTCCTGCACATCCCATTCCCGTCGCCCGAGGTGCTGGTGGCAGTGCCCGATCACGACTGGCTGGTGCGCTGC
>JAYSVA010000051.1:0-2111 GCA_043718785.1 Hyphomicrobiaceae bacterium | reverse complement strand
AAGTCGAGACCCTGAAAAAATACCGGTCAACCGGCGAACAAAGTATCAAGGTGCAACATGTGACCGTTGCCGACGGCGGGCAAGCGGTGATCGGCAATGTGAGCAAGGGGGGAGGGGCGCATGGCAAAAACTAAAACCAACCCCATGCAACGGGGGTCCTCCGCCGTGGCGGTCAAAGTGAAGCCTGCGCCGTCAGAGGCGGAACAGCGGGCTATGGTTGCGGCGTATGAGCGGATCAAGGCGCGTGATCCGGCGTTTGAGATGACGGTTGCGCAAGCGCCGGATGGAACCGTCACCCAAATTGGGCCGAGCCACAGCGACCATCAGGGTTGGCTGGTGCGGCTGGAAAGCGCGTTCGGCACCAGCGGCCAGATGTTCGCCGTCAACCAACTGAACTTGCTGATGCCGCTCTGCATGGACAAGAACAAGAAGATCGACAGTATGCGTCTTAACTCGATGCTGGCGGCCATCGAAGCGGCGCGCCCGCGCAACGAGTTGGAAGCCATGTTGGCCGTTCAAATGGTCATGACGCACGAGCTGGCGGGCCAATTTCTGCGGCGGGCGCAGAAAGCCGACATGATCCAACACCTCGAAAGCGCGGGTTCGCTGGCGATCAAGCTGCTTCGCACGTTCACCGGCCAAATCGAGGCGCTGGCCAAGCTTCAGCGCGGCGGCGAACAAGTCGTTAGGGTCGTTCATGTGCATTCCGGCGGCCAAGCCATCGTCGGCAATGTCGCCACGGGCGCTAGTGGCGGGAGAGGGGGGAGCACGTGAAAACCGAAACCAAGCTCATGCAACGGGCAGATACGGCACTTGAGCCCGCGTCATTGAAGGCCGCGCCCCGATGTGGTGCGAGAACGCGCGCTGGGCACGCGTGCCAGTCGCCTGCGGTCAAATGTCGGAAGCGTTGCCGAATGCATGGCGGCGCGGTTGGCAGCGGTGCTCCAAAGGGCGAACGCAACGGCAGCTATGCAAACGGGCTGTTCACAAAAGAGATGCTTAACGAGCGGCGGACCATCCGGGAAATCGTCGCCGAGACGCGCGAACTGATGCGCCGCGTCGGTTGATGGGTGGCGTGTGTCAATTATGTGCCAGCATGGTTTCAACACACATCGCAAATTCGGTGCTTCCCATGTGCTTCCCAGCGAACCAAACAAGACAGCCAACTGCCGATACGGCAATGTCAATCGGTTGATTTCACTACGAAATTTGGTGGGCGGTGCAGGGATTGAACCTGCGACCCCACCCGTGTGAAGGGTGTGCTCTACCGCTGAGCTAACCGCCCGGTATCGGATCAGGTGTCCGCTGACGCCGTTGTTGTGTCTTATGATCGGCGGGTGAGTGCCAGTCAAGCGTTTGATTGCGCCATTAGACGAGCGGCAAGTCCACACGCGTGATCGGGCCGAATTGCTGGGTAAATGTAGCGGCGAGGGCCATGTCGACATCGGTCATGGTGTCTTGCAGGGCGCCGGTGATGCCGAGGTCGGCGAGGCTGGTGACGCCGTGCTGGCTGATGCCGCAGGGAACGATGCCGGCGAAGTGCTCAAGCTCCGGCTCGACGTTGATGGCGAGGCCGTGCATCGAGATCCACTGCCGCAACCGGATGCCAATCGCGGCGATTTTATCCTCACGCGTCGGCCCTTTTTCCGGGCGGGCGACCCAGACGCCGACACGGTCTGGATGCACGCGCCCGCGCACATTGAATTCGGCGAGCGTGGCAATCAGCCAGGTCTCCAGCTTGGAGACAAATTTGCGGACATCGCCGTCGGCGCGGGTTTTGACATTCAGCATGACGTAGACGACGCGCTGGCCAGGGCCATGATAAGTGTACTGACCGCCACGCCCGGTCACGTGCACTGGGAAACGGTCTGGGGTCAGCAGGTCGACGGCCTTGGCGCTCGTGCCAGCGGTGTAGAGCGGCGGATGCTGTAGCAGCCACACCAGCTCAGCCGCGTCGCCACGTGCAATCGCGCCGATGCGCTGGTCCATGAACGCGACGGCGGTGACGTAGTCCGTCAGGCCGTCGCTGATGGCCCATTCGATGGCTGGTCGTGCGGCATTAGCGGCGGTCACTGGCTTTGACGCCGTTGATCGGGAAACGGCCCTCGATT
>JAYSVA010000006.1:0-2244 GCA_043718785.1 Hyphomicrobiaceae bacterium | reverse complement strand
TGACCCACATGTTCTGGCCGGAGGCGGCAATGTTCATGTTGCCATCCTTGGTCTGGAACACGCCGGTCGGAATGCTGGTCGGGTGATTGTTGCCTGCTTGGTCGGGCACATAGGCGTCGTTGATGAAGCGCGAGGCCTGGAAGTCCAGCATGAAGATCTGCGCCTGCAGCAGCGACGTCTGCACCCACTGGCCCTTGCCGGTGACTTCGCGCTCCAGCAGTGCCGTCAGAATGCCGTTGGCCAGGAACAGGCCGGAGGTCAGGTCGGCAATCGGAATGCCGACGCGCATGGGGCCGCGTCCGGGCTCGCCGGTGATTGACATCAGTCCGCCCATGCCCTGGGCGATCTGGTCGAAGCCCGGCCGTTTCTGATACGGGCCGGTCTGGCCGAAGCCAGAAATCGAGCCGTAGACAAGGCCCGGATTGGTGGTGCTGAGCTGCTCATAGTCGATGCCGAGGCGCGTCTTTACGTCCGGCCGGAAGTTCTCGACGATGACATCGACCTGGTCGGCCAGCCGCTTGAATACGGCAAGGCCCTCGGGGGACTTCAGATCAAGCGTGATGCCGCGCTTGTTGCGGTGTAGGTTCTGGAAATCCGGGCCATTACGGGCACCGCCAATGCCGTCACCTTGGTCTGAGCTTTCCGGCAACTCAACCTTGATGACGTCGGCCCCCCAGTCTGCCAGCTGGCGAGCGCAGGTCGGGCCGGAGCGGGCGCGGGTGAGGTCCAGCACCTTGAACCGCGCCAGCGCCGACGATGCAGGCCGATGCCCGGACTTCGCCGGTTTCGCAGTTTTCGTGCTGGACGCGGCTTTTGCAGCGGGCGTGGCTGCAGCCTTTGATGCGGCTGGGCTTTTGGTTGTGCTCTTCGCCATGGACGGGCCAGACTCCGGTCAGTGTTTCGTTAGCTGCCTAAACTTCCCGCATCAGGCAGGCCTTGTCTATCGCGATGTCTGGTGTCGGGCCTGCTACAGCGAGAGGGCAGGCATGCACGGGGATAAGTGTAATCTCCCCGCAAAGGTCTTGACGTTGCGCGCCAATCACATGATCTCACGGTTTGCTCCAGACTTGTACGTCTGGGCCAACCGCGAGGCCGAAACATGCCAGCCACGACCACACCTGCCCCCGCTGTCGTCCGCACGATTCCGGAGCTTCGCCGTGTCACTGCGACTTGGCGCAAGGCGGGCGAGAAGATCGCATTGATCCCGACCATGGGGGCGCTGCATGAGGGGCACTTGGCGCTGGTGCGCGAGGGCCAGCGGCTGGCGAAACGAACGGTGGTGTCGATCTTCGTCAATCCAACCCAGTTTGCCCCGCACGAAGATTTTTCCCGCTATCCGCGTGACGAAGCCGGTGATGTCGCCAAGCTCGCAACCGTCGGCTGCGATCTGGTCTGGGCACCCGATGCCGCCACCATGTACCCGCCGGGATCCGCCACCCGCGTTCACCCCAAAGGCGCAGCGCTGGGCTTGGAAACCGATTTCCGGCCGCATTTCTTCGAGGGTGTTGCGACGGTCTGCTGCAAGCTGTTCACCCAGGTTGGGCCGGATTTCGCGATCTTTGGCGAGAAAGACTACCAGCAGCTCCAGGTTGTTATACAAATGGCGCGGGATCTTGATTTGCCGCTGACCGTTGTTGGCCTGCCGACCATCCGCGAGCCTGATGGCTTGGCCATGAGTTCGCGCAACCGCTATCTGTCAACCGTGGATCGCCAGACTGCCGTGGTGATTCCCCGCATCATCGCCGATATCAAAGCGGTCATTGCTGCACGTGGTGACATCGCCGCTGCCATCGTCAAGGCGAAACGGGCTCTTGCCGATGTCGGTTTCAAGGTCGATTACGTCGAAGTCCGCGATGCCAAAACTCTTCTGCCCTATGATGGCGCTGCCGGTCAGGTACCACGGGTACTGGTGGCCGCCTGGCTGGGGAAAACGCGGTTGATCGATAATGCCTGAAATCGCGCATCGTCCCGATTTGCCTGTTGGTCGGCCGCAGGTCTGCCATCGGTTCGGCTAGATTTGGATTTATCCCGTCCCTGCCCGGTCAAAATTTTTGACGTACCGCGCAAACTCGTGTTGAAGACGCCCAGGTCGCATCGAAGCAACCCTGGACGATCCGCCGGAGACTAATTCATGACGTTCACGCTATCTGCTCGTTCGTTTCGGCCTATCGCTGCTGCCCTCATCGCAGGCGTCATGACGCTGTTCGCCGCGCTGCCCCCCACCACGCCTGCATCCGCGCAGCT
>JAYSVA010000500.1:0-2589 GCA_043718785.1 Hyphomicrobiaceae bacterium | reverse complement strand
CTCAGAAGAACCGCTCATAGATGTAGACGGTATCGCCGGGTTGGATGACGTAGTCGGTGGGGGCTTCGATGACTTCCATCAGGCCGTCGTTGCGGCGGGAGATGCGGACTTTGCGTTCGTTGGCGCGTTCCGAGAACCCGCCAGCAATGGCTACTGCGGTTTCAGCGGTCATGCCGCTGACATAAGGGTATTGGCCGGCGTTACGGACTTCGCCGAGAATGAAAAACGGGCGGTTCTGCTGCACATCAACGGTGACCTGCGGGTCTTTGACGAATTGCGAGCCCAACCGTGAGCGGATCATGCCTTCGAGCTGATAGGTTGTATGGGCGCGTGCTTTCACGGCACCAATCAGCGGCACCGTGATCTTGCCGTCGTGATCGACGATGTAGAGGCGCGACAGGTTCGGCTGGCCATAGACGAACACGCGGAGACGATCGCCGGTGTCGAGGAGGTAAGGACCATCGGTTGAGGCGACGGCGCGCGGGCCATGCGTGCCACCAGCGACCACTGAAGGTTCACCCCAGCTGGAGACCTGGCCGACGTGCTCCGGTGCTGAAATGGGGATCTGCGGCACGCCCTGATGGCCGACATTTACTACCGTCGACCACAGGCCGCCGCCGGTGGATTGCGGTGCTGCCATCATAACGGTTTCTCCAGGGCCCGGCATACCTGCATCATGATGAGAGCAGCCGGCCAACAGCGTGGCGAAACCTAGGGTCATCGGCAGAAGGACAGCTGAGATCGCCTTGAGCGGGCGCTTGTATAGGGGCTGCGACATGGGCGAAACGTCCTTCAACTGACAACGACGGTAATGGAAGACGGGGACAGATGGTCATGTGTCCCGATGATCTCCGTTGTACCGGCGAAGAGTTAAAAAACGGCGAACGCCTGTTTTAGATTGGAACATTCTTTTCGGCAGTTAAGGGTTTCGCAACTTGAAACGGGTTTACTGCGGCTACGGAGCCATCATTCCCTATCGAGATGTAAAGCCATGTCACAATCAAACGCCTCCCCTGATGACATCGACATCACGTCGCTGTGGGCCGCTCTGAAGCGCAGCTTGCTGAAACTGACCGCTGTCAGCGCCCTCGCAATGGCCGCGACCTATGGCGTGTTGTCGACAATGGCGCCGCGCTTCACCTCGGAAGCGCAGTTGGCGATTGTTTCGAAGTCGTTCAATCCGTTGCCGGATGACCCAAATAAAGTTTCGAATAGCGACAGCACCAATAAAATGGATCCTGCCGCCATTAACACCCATGTGAAGGCGCTGACCGCGTCTGACCTGCTGATCAAGGTCGCCAAAGGTTTGAACCTGGCGAAAAACCCTGAGTTCAACAGCGCCGCTGGCGATCTCGACCTGTACACGAAGGCACAGCGGATGATCGGCATGGCCGGTCCGCGCAACGGCGAAAGCGACGAAGACCGCGTACTCGCCACCGTCACCAAACAGCTCGAAGTGTCGTCGGCGAAGGAAACTCGCTCGATCAACGTCCGCTTTACCTCAGCCAATCCTGAGCTGGCAGCAACCTTCGCGAATGAAATTTCAAAGGCCTATCGCGACTCGCTGGTCACCGACACGATCCAGGAAACCAAAACGACCAACGACGCACTGGAACCGCAGGTCGATCAGCTGCGCAAAGAGGTCATCCAGGTTGAAGGCGAAGTCGAGCGCACACGTGTCCAGATCGGCCGTACTGTTGGCGGCAATCAACGAACCACGCTGATTGACCAGCGCCTCAGCGAGCTGTCGACCGAACTGACGAAGGCCGATGCCGTCAAGAACGAAGCCGATGTCAAATGGCGCACGGCCAAAGAACTGATGAGCACGGGCAGCGCCGCCTCCTTGCCGGAGCTGCAGAAATCACCACTGATTCAGAGCCTCGAAGGCCAGCGGGTCCGCCTTGAGCGGCAGATTTCGGAACTGTCAGCCAGCCTACTGCCGGGCCATCCGCGCATGCAGCAGCTGAATGCCGATCTCGGTGGGCTGCGTCGCCAGCTCACCTCGGAAATCTCGAAATTCTCGCAGGGCCTCGAAAAAGAAGCGCGTTCTGCCAGCTTGCGCGTTGACACCATCAACAAGCAGATCAGCGAACTGAAAACCAACGTCGTCAACACATCCGGCGACGATGCCAAACTGCGGTCGCTGGAAGCCACGGCAAAAAGCAAGCGCGTCGAACTTGAGCGGCTTGAGAAGAAGCTGCAGGATAACCGCACCGTCGTCTCGACCAAGACTGTACCCATCGAAGCCCGTCTGGTAACCCAGGCCCGCGCCTCGGTGCAGCCAACGTTCCCGAAGAAACTGCCATTCTCGCTGCTGGCGATGGTCGGCACGTTCTTGTTCGGTCTCGCCTGGGTTGTCACTCGCGAATTGCTGCTGGGTGCCCGTCCGGGTTCTGCGCGCAATCCTGGCGGCAATAATCCTCCGGGTCGCGGCACCAATGATCAGGCTGGCATGTCCCCACGCCTCGCCCTCGGCTACGCACCGGCTGCGGTTGCCGCTGGTGCCGCTGCCACCGCCGTCGCTGACGCGAAAGCCGCCACTGAAGCTAAAGCTGCCGGTGCCGCCCAAGCTCTGGCTTCCCGCAGCGC
>JAYSVA010000499.1:0-2591 GCA_043718785.1 Hyphomicrobiaceae bacterium | reverse complement strand
TCGGCATGTCGGCCAGTTCAGGCCAGATCGCGATCAAGCGGACCAGATCGATGTCGGCGTAGCTCAACAGGTCAAACGCCGACCGCCGCTTACCATCTTGATTAATCGTTAGGCCAACGCGTCCGGCTTCGCTTGGGGTCAGCGACAGCTTGCGCAACAGCGCTCCGCCAGTTTCTAGTGCCATCACTTTGTCGGCGAAGGCCGAGGCACGTTCCGCACCGACACAGCCAAGACTTAAACCCTGCGGCGTCAACCGCTGATCTGCGTTGTCGGCGCGCAGCTTCAGCCGGTACTCGGCCCGCGACGTAAACATCCGGTATGGCTCGGTTACGCCACGCGTGACCAAGTCGTCGATCATCACGCCCATGTAACCTTCGGTGCGCGAAACGATGAAGTCCCTTCGACTGCCCGAGGCCTTCAGCGCCGCATTGAGGCCGGCTGCCAAGCCTTGCGCGCCCGCTTCTTCATAGCCGGTAGTGCCGTTGATCTGCCCGGCCAAGAACAACCCCGGAAGCCGTTTCAGTTCCAGCGTCGGCTTCAGCTCGCGCGGGTCGACATAGTCGTATTCAATGGCGTAGCCGGGCCGAATGATCCGGACCTGTTCCAGCCCCTTCATTGTCCGCAGGAAGCGGTCCTGGATATCAGCTGGCAAGGATGTCGACACGCCATTCGGGTAAACCGTGTCGTCGTCCAGGCCTTCAGGCTCCAGGAAGATCTGATGAGTTGTGCGATCCGCGAACCGTACCACCTTATCTTCAATCGATGGGCAATAGCGCGGACCGACGCCTTCAATGGCACCGGAGTAGACCGCCGACTGCTTCAGGTTCTCGCGGATGATGTCATGGGTCGCGGCATTGGTATGGGTGACGTAGCAGGGGATCTGCCGCGTCGTGATCTTGTCGGTCATGTAGGAGAATGGGATCGGCGGCTCGTCGCCGTCCTGCCGCTCTAGTATTGACCAGTTGATGGTCTTGCCATCAAGGCGCGCCGGGGTTCCGGTCTTCAGGCGGCCCAACGTCAGGCCGAGTGCCATCAGCCGCCCGGACAACTTTAGCGCGGGCGCTTCGCCGAACCGCCCTGCCGGAGTTTTGGTTGCGCCGAGATGGATCAACCCACGAAGGAAGGTGCCGGTCGTTAGCACGACAGCGCCCGCTGTGATGGTGCGTCCGCCGCCAGTGACGATGCCACTTATGGCCCCGTTTGCCCCAACGATCAGATCCTCCACCGCACCCTCGATGACATCGAGATTCGGTTGGGCGGAGATCGCTGCCTGCATTGCCTGGCGATAGAGTTTGCGGTCGGCCTGCGCGCGTGGCCCCTGAACGGCAGGCCCCCGCGAACGGTTTAACAGGCGGAACTGGATACCAGCGGCATCCGCCACCTTCGCCATCAAGCCGTCCAACGCATCGATCTCACGGACCAGATGGCCCTTGCCGAGTCCACCAATGGCTGGATTGCACGACATCTCGCCAATGGTCGCAAACTGATGCGTGACCAGCGCCGTCCGCGCACCCATACGAGCAGCCGCCGCCGCCGCCTCGGTTCCGGCATGGCCACCACCAACCACAATCACATCATAACGTACTGACATTTAGTTGCTCATACTCGAACCCAGCCAGACCCCTGGTCGGCATTTCCAGTCTTGTAATCCTTTGAACCGGCAAGCGGAACCGCTTTTCGCTGTGTGGCCGGAATGTTTCACGTGGAACCGTTCGGGCTCACTCCATCGAGTGTCATTTCCCGATACAAAACCGGCTGAAGATTTGATCCAAAACGTCTTCCGGATCGACGCGACCGGTTATACGGCCGAGGCTCACGGCGGCTTGGCGAAGATCCTCGGCTCGCAGTTCGAACTGATCCTCGCTGCTGCCGAGGAAGGTTTCGAGATGGTCTAGGCAAATTCGCAGGTGCTCGCGATGGCGTGGCTGGGTTGGCACGGGGTGTTCGTCACTCCCCATAGCCGCGTTCGCCTTAGCCACGATCGCATCGATTAGTGCCTCCATCCCATCGCCGCGTTTGGCGGAGATGCGCATCGCCTGATCCTGGCCGCGCCCAATGACGCCATCAACACGGTCAACCTTGTTGAGTACGCGCAATATGTCGGCATTGGGATCAATACCCTCCGGCAGTTCCCACACTGGTGCGGCCACATCGACGAGCCAGATGACGAGGTTGGCGGTCTTGGCCCACTTCAACGCACGACGGATGCCCTCACGCTCGATGGCACCTTCGGTCTCGCGCAGCCCTGCCGTATCATTGACGACCACGCGGATGCCGCCAAGGTTGAGATTGATCTCGATGACATCGCGGGTGGTGCCTGCCTCCTCAGAGACGATGGCGGCTTCACGTTGGGCAAGCGCGTTGAACAGGCTGGACTTGCCTGCGTTTGGTGGACCGACGATGACAACCCGATATCCATCCCGCAGGATCTCGCCGCGCTGAGCGGACTCCAGATGGGCCGCCACAACCCCGTGCAGAGTCAGAACCCGCGCCTTCGCCTGCTGGAATGCGTTGAGGCCAATGTCGGCCTCATCCGAGAAATCGATGCCAGCCTCAACCAGTGCCTGAGCGTGGATCAATATTTCACGCCA
>JAYSVA010000498.1:0-2598 GCA_043718785.1 Hyphomicrobiaceae bacterium | reverse complement strand
GAACCGCCGTTCCACTCAATCGCGAAGTGCTGGCACTCTTCGACAGCCGCGAAGAAGGCGACGCGGTGCCAATCCGCATCGCCGCGCACGCTGAAATGCCACTCAACCATCTCGGCTATCGCGTGACCTATTGGGATCTGAAGCGCGGGATGCCTGATGCGGCGACAACGAAGCGATTCAAGGCCGTCGTCACGTGGTTTGGTGGCCGCGTCCATGCCCCACGCGACTACCTGACCTGGGCCACCCGAACGGCACAGTCTGGCACCCGGTTCATCATTTTCGGATCAATCGGCGTGGGTTTCGGCGAGGAACGCACACTCGTCGACGGCTTCCTGAACGAGTTGGGGTTTGCGGCAACCCAGGTCCACGTCGACAATACGGCGCGTAGCCAAATCGTCACCAGAGACGCGTCGATGCTGGATTTCGAGCGCAAACTCAGTCGCCCCTGGTTGCCCTATGACGCCATTATCTCGCGCTCTTCGGATGTGCGCGCCCACCTTTCGGTTAGCGACCCAGCTTTTGCGCGCCGGGGCCCCGAGGCGATGCTCGTCGCCACCGGACCACGCGGTTCCTACGTCGCCAACGGCTATTCGGCGCAACACAATCCAGCGGACAACCGGTATCGCTGGTTGATCGATCCATTTGCGTTCTTCAAGGCGGCACTCAGCGACGGGATCTCCGCCCCCATACCTGATACCACCACCGTTTCAGGACGGCGGATCTACTTCAGCCATATCGACGGCGACGGTTGGAACAACCTCACCAAAGTAGCACCAGAAGCCATCGCGTCGGAAATCGTTTCGCAACGCCTGATCGAGCCCTATCCGGATCTGCCGGTCTCCATCGGTTTGATCTCGTGCGACATCGACTTAGCGCTGAGCGGCCACGAACGCGCCGATGACGTGGCCCGGGCGCTGTTCGCCATGAAGCAGGTGGAAGTCGCGTCCCACACCCACTCGCATCCGTTCAATTGGTCATTTTTCAGTGCCTACAGTCGGGCCAAGGAAATGGCATTGCTGAAACCACCAGCGCCACGGATGGTACCGCGCGTCATCCAAGTGGCAGGTGAACCGTCGCTGTTCGGCAGCGCTCCGACCACTCGAACCATAATGGTGCCCCAGCCTGCCGCTCCCGCCAGCGAAGCGCCGCGCGCGATGAGCAAACAGCCGTTTGACCTCAACCAGGAAGTGGCGGGGTCACTGGCCATTGCGCAATCCTTGGCCCCCGAGGGCAAAAAGGCGGCGTTGTACTTGTGGAGTGGCAACACACGTCCGTTCGAAGCCGCAATCCGCGCCACCCGCAAGGCGGGCGTGCGTAATCTCAATGGCGGTGACAGTCGGTTCGACCCCAAGTTTCCATCCGTCAACTATGTGCCGCCAATCTCGCGCATGGTCGGAGCGGAGCGGCAGATCTATGCCGTCAACAGCAACGAGTTCACCTACACCAACGACTGGAAAGGACCGTTTGATGGCTTCAAGGATCTGAAGCAGACGCTTGACCGCACCGAAAACCCGCGCCGCCTGAAAGGCTTCAACGTCTATTACCACATGTACTCAGCAGAGAGGCCGGAGAGCTTGGCGGCGGTCAAAACGAACCTCGATTTGGCCCGCGCCAGCGCCGTCACGCCAATCAAAGCGTCCGAATACGCCGCCATCGCCGACTCGTTCTTCGAGATCGAGCTGGTCGCCAAATCTGCCAACGAGTGGCGTGTTCGCAATCGTGGCGATCTCAAGACCCTGCGTTTCGACGATGCCGACGCGCTGACCGTCGACTACGCCGCAAGCCAAGGCGTGCTCGGCCACAACCGCCATGCCAAATCGTTGTACGTGGCGCTCGATCCAGCTGTGGCCGAGCCAGTACTGGCTGTGCGGC
Organism: Hyphomicrobiaceae bacterium; assembly: GCA_043718785.1. Lineage (GTDB taxonomy): Bacteria > Pseudomonadota > Alphaproteobacteria > Rhizobiales > Hyphomicrobiaceae > JAYSVA01. The sequence goes on along the minus strand of JAYSVA010000498.1, from coordinate 726 downwards.
CCGCCAAACCAGCAGCCGCGACGCCGCGCGCCCACTTGATCGAAAGCCGCTGGCAGTTTTCCAAGCTCAGCGAGACCTCGTGCGGCTTCAAAGCCGAGACCACAGGCTTTGGCCCCGGCCAGATGTCCTGGGGTGGACTGAAACCCGGCCGCTACCGGCTCGCCGCCACCGGCCCCGACACCAACAAGTCCTATGACAACCTGACGGTTGGGGCCGATGGCATACTGAAGACCGTTGTCGAAGCCGACGCCCGCAGCGGCCTTAAACTCGAGATCAGCTGCGCACAATAAAGCAGGGAGCGGGACGTCAAGCGGGCCGCATTAACCCAATCCGCATTAACCACGCCAGGACTTATCCCCGCCCCTCCGTATGCCCGCATAGTGATGGCTCCTGTTCTACGAGACAAGGGGTGCAGACGTGCGCTGGCGGTTGCAATGGAACAGGAACGGTATGGCTGCCCGGGACATAAGCTAATCGGGATGTTTTTACTGCGTTGAATTTCGCTGTTTGCGGGCAAGATATACCGCTTACGGCCGAGCTCATCTGAGACGGTTCGGATGCCGTTTCTTGTGGTGGCTACAGTCATATCGCGGTGGGGGCCTCGGAGATCAGAGGGCGGATGTCGGAGCGTCGGAACGACGGGCGGACAAACCGGGGAGTGGCGGGGTAGATGCTCGCCGCTGGCAAGTGCCGATCCAGTTTATCTACCATCAGGTACCGGCATTT
>JAYSVA010000497.1:0-13634 GCA_043718785.1 Hyphomicrobiaceae bacterium | reverse complement strand
CGCCGTCGCGCTGGAAGAATTCGTGCGCTTTGATCGACAGGAAAATGTAGAGGTCGCCTGCCGGGCCACCACGCAATCCGGCTTCGCCTTCGCCAGCCAGGCGGATGCGCGTGCCGTCTTCGACGCCCGCTGGAATGTTGACGGAGAGGGTGCGTTCCTTGGTGACGCGACCGGCGCCGCTGCATTTGGCGCACGGGTCGTCGATGAGTTCACCGCGGCCCATACAAGTCGGGCAGGTTCGTTCAATCGTGAAGAAGCCCTGTGACGCCCGGACTTTGCCGTGTCCGGCGCACATTTGGCATTGCTTCGGCTTCGATCCGGCCTTCGCGCCGGTGCCGGAGCAGGTTTCGCAGCCAACGCTGGTTGGCACGCGGATTTGCGCGGTTTTGCCGAGGTAGGCTTCGGAGAGCGCGATTTCGAGGTTGTAACGCAGATCGGAGCCACGTTCGCGGCCGTTGCTCTGGCGCTGGCGTCCGCCGCCGCGTCCGCCCATGAATTCGCCGAACAAGTCGCCGAAGATGTCGTTCATCGACGTCGCGAACTCAGGACCGAAGCCGCCGGGGCCTTGGCCACCGCCGCCGCGTCCGTTTTCGAAGGCGGCATGGCCGAACTTGTCGTAAGCGGCTTTTTTGTCGGGATCTTTCAGAACTTCGTAGGCTTCTGCGAGTTCCTTGAACTTCTGTTCCGAAACTTTGTCGCCCGGGTTTTTGTCGGGGTGATGCTCTTTTGCTAAGCGGCGAAATGCGGACTTCAGGTCCGTTTCACCGACACCGCGCTGAACCCCCAGAACTTCGTAATAATCACGCTTGGACATTGGTTTGGTCTACAGTCGGTTGAGGCGGAAGCCAAGCATTGGCTGGTCATCCTCTCCCGTTGTTCCGCAATCTCTAACGAAACAGCAACGGCGAGAAGTCGATTGACAGCAGAAGCACTGCCCCACCCTAAGCCTCTCCCCGCCGCAGCGGGGAGAGGGGATGACGCATAACAGTTACGCGCTCTTCTTTTTGTCGTCTTTGACTTCTTCGAAGTCGGCATCGACGACCTTTTCGCCTTTGCCGCCCTTGCTGCTGCTGCTACCCGATCCACCGGAGCTGCCGCCGCCCATACCGCCCATATCCGGGCCGCCCGCCATATCGTCAGGCTGCTGGCCGCTGTACATAGCTTCGCCGATTTTCATCGAGATTTGCGCCAGCGCCATCGACGCTGCCTTCATCTTCTCGACGTCGCCGCCCTGTGCCGCTTCTTTTGCGGCGGCAATCGCGGTTTCGACTTCGCCCTTGATCGCGGCCACCTTGTCGTTTTCGCCGTGATCTTTCAGCGACTTCTCGGTCGAGTGGATCAAGCCTTCGATGCCGTTCTTGGTCTCGACGACATCGCGGTTTTTCTTGTCTTCTTCGGCGTGAACCTCGGCTTCCTTGACCATGCGCTGGACGTCAGCATCCGACAGACCGCCCGATGCCTGGATGCGCACCGACTGCTCTTTGTTGGTGGCTTTGTCCTTGGCCGAGACGTTGACGATGCCGTTGGCGTCGATGTCAAAGGTGACTTCGACCTGCGGGACGCCGCGCGGTGCCGGTGGGATGCCGACGAGATCAAACGTGCCGAGATGCTTGTTGTGCTGGGCCATCTCGCGTTCACCCTGGAACACTTTGATGGTGACGGCGGTCTGGCCATCGTCAGCGGTCGAGAACACCTGGCTCTTCTTGGTCGGGATCGTAGTGTTGCGGTCGATCAAGCGGGTGAACACGCCACCCAGCGTTTCGATGCCGAGCGACAGCGGCGTCACGTCGAGCAGCAGCACATCTTTGACTTCGCCCTTGAGCACGCCGCCCTGAATAGCCGCGCCGATGGCGACGACTTCATCGGGGTTGACGCCCTTGTGCGGCTCCTTGCCGAACAGTTCTTTGACGACCTGCTGCACTTTCGGCATGCGGCTCATACCACCGACGAGCACGACTTCGTCGATCTCGGCTGCGGTAACGCCAGCGTCCTTGAGGGCGGCCTTACACGGGCCAACGGTTTTGTCGATCAGATCGCCAACGAGGCTTTCGAGCTTCGAGCGCGACAGCTTCATCGTCAGATGCTTCGGACCGGTCTGATCGGCCGTGATGAACGGCAGGTTAATTTCGGTCTGGGCTGCCGACGACAGTTCGATCTTGGCTTTTTCGGCGGCTTCCTTCAGGCGCTGCAGCGCCAATTTGTCATTGCGCAGGTCGATCTGGTTCTCTTTTTTGAACTCAGCTGCGAGGTATTCGACCAAGCGCATGTCGAAGTCTTCGCCGCCGAGGAACGTGTCGCCGTTGGTCGACTTCACTTCGAACACGCCATCACCGATTTCCAGCACCGACACGTCGAACGTGCCGCCGCCGAGATCGTAGACCGCGATGGTCTTGGACTCTTTTTTCTTGTCGAGGCCGTAAGCCAGTGCTGCTGCGGTCGGCTCGTTGATGATGCGCAGCACTTCGAGGCCGGCGATCTTGCCCGCGTCTTTGGTGGCCTGACGCTGGGCGTCGTTGAAGTAGGCGGGCACCGTGATCACAGCCTGGGTGACGCCATGGCCGAGGTACGATTCAGCGGTTTCCTTCATCTTCTGCAAAATGAAGGCGGAAATTTCCTGCGGTGAATACTTCTTGTCCTTCACCTTGACCCAAGCGTCGCCGTTCGAACCTTCGACGATGTCGTAAGGGACCAACTTCTTGTCTTTTTCAACCAGCGGATCGTTATAGCGGCGGCCGACAAGGCGCTTGATCGCGAAGAAGGTGTTGGTCGGGTTGGTCACAGCCTGGCGCTTGGCTGGCAGACCGACAAGCCGTTCACCGTCATCCGTAAAGGCGACAATCGACGGCGTCGTGTTCATGCCCTCGGCGTTGACGATCACCTTGGGGACGCCGCCTTCCATGACGGAGACGCACGAGTTGGTGGTGCCAAGGTCGATCCCGATAACTTTTGACATGCGCTTTATTCCTCTGTTCTTACAAGCGGACCGGATGGGCCCGAAAATTAGGCACCCAAAGTGCCAGCGTTGACGTCATGAGCGAGCGACTAGGACGTTTAATCTAGCTGCTCAAGACACACCGTTGGACGGTCCCCGACGTTGCTGTCGTTGATGACGTGATGTCGTGGCTAAGACGTGGTGAGATTGGATTGGTACTCAACTGCCTTCGAACGGTATATAGGCGGGGGGCCTCAGGGCTGCAACGGTTAGTGCCCCTGCATCCCGTACGAATTTTAATGCGCACCCAACCAAGCCAGTGCCGAGCAGGTACCGTATGCTACGGTGGTAGAGTCCGTTCAACTAGGCGCTCACGACATGAAAAGTGATGGGACAAAACCGCCTGCTGCTGTGCCGCCCAAAAAGCGTCCGGTGACGGACATCCCGGGCGTTGGCTTTTGGGCCGGCTACTTCGACGCGGCGGGGCAGCGGGCGTTGGTGAACGAACTCCGCGAAGTGCTTGCGGCGGCTCCGTATTTTCTGCCGACCATGCCGCGCACGGGCAAGCCGTTCTCGGTCGCCATGAGTAATTGTGGCACGCTCGGCTGGGTATCGGACAAAGCTGGCGGGTACCGCTATCAGGCCTCGCATCCCGAGACTGGGCAGCCATGGCCAAAGATGCCGCAGGCCCTCAATGATCTCTGGCATGCAGTATCGGGCTATCCCGGCCCCGCCGAAGCATGCCTGATCAATTTTTATGACTCGACCCACAACGCGGGCACGAAGATGGGCAGCCACGTTGATCGCGACGAAGCCGATTTCGCCGCCCCCGTGGTTTCCGTGTCACTCGGCGACGATGCCGTGTTCCATGTCGGTGGTCTCGCCCGCACCGATGCAAAGTCGCGAGTGACGCTTCGATCTGGCGACGTGCTGTCGTTCGGCGGCCCCGCCCGCCTCTGCCACCATGGCATCGACCGCGTACTGCCGGGCACCAGCCTGCTGCTGCCCGAAGGCGGACGGATCAACCTGACGATGCGGCGCGTGACGAAGTTCTAACGCGTTTATGTAGCCTCACTGACCGCCTGAACGGACACCTTCTCGCCGGGCCTTGCTGCCCGCAGAACGGCGACGTCATCGAGAGCGGTTGCCCAGATGTTGGCGGGCGACCACAGGCGCAGCTCGCCCTTTTTCGACGTTGGCGTCGGGCCGTAGATGATGGATATCCAGTCTTGCTCTGGCACCCAGGCGATATCGCCAAGCGTCGCCAGCACGCGTGCGCCACGCTCGCGGCCGCTCTCGACAGCGGTGCCGAAGTGGACTTCCTGTCCCCAGATCTCAATAGTCGAGAAGATTGGTAACGCCCGCCAGATCTGGTCCGCCGTCGGTGTATCCAACAGTCGGGCGCGAATGACGGACTGCCCAACCCGGATTGCGACCACGCGTTCGCGTTGCGGTTCGGTTGGTTCGGTAGATTGTGCGGACGTGGCTTGGCGCTGTTGGCGCAACAGATTGGTTGGCATGTTACAGCACTAGATGTCCAACTGATCGAGCTGCACGGATAGTGCGGGCACGAGCGATGGCACCAGCGTCAGGTTGGGCGCGACCTCGGCAACAATGCCGTAGCCGGTTGCTGACGGTGCAAGATGCACCGTTGTCACCAATGTGGCCGCGTTGATCACCCAGTACTCCCGCACGCCATGAGCCGCATAAATCGCCGCTTTCGTCTTGATGTCATTGGGTAGGCATGTGTCGGCCACCTCAATCACAAGTAATGTGTCGGGCCCGCGCAAATCGGGTGTCTTAATCGGACGTGGCCGCACGAGTATATCGGGCTGCACATAGAGGTTTGCTGCAAGGTTGAGCTGTGGCTCAGCTGTGACGAACACGTCCGGCGGTTTGCGTGAGTGGAAATAATCCTCCAGCACCTCTCGCACTACTTCGTGCCGCCGTCCTTTGGGTGACATCGGCACTAGCTTCCCGTCGATTAGTTCGAGGCGGTCGTATTCCGTGAATGCGTTGGCGTGAACGAGCGCTTCGATATCGTCGAGGGTCAAGTCAGTGCGCTCGCTCCAGTGCAGCTGGGGCGAGGGAGATGCAGCAGGCCGGTTTTGGGCGCGGGTTGACATAAAGCGATGCTATCACGCTCGCCGTGACGGGGCCAATGCTTCTGCGAACTGTGCTATGCTTGACGCTGCGATTGTACGAAACGTAGGGCTGACCACGATGACCAACCCAATTCACGAACCGACGCTCTGGGCGGATGACGGGTGGACGGCGCAGGTCATCAAGAACGAGGATGACGATGGCTGGGCTGTCGCCATGATCAAAGATGGTGAGCCCGAGCCAGCGCTGATCGGACCTTGGACGATGGGGCGGGACAAGAAGAACCCGAAGCCGCTGGATAGTCAGGCGTTCATCACCTTGGTCAAGACCGCGAACGAATATGTTCGCCGCCACGAGCAGCAGCTGCATGCATCGCTCCATCAGAGCATTGAGATCAGTCCCGACAGTGGTGCCATGTTTGCGGACCGTACAGCGCGCATTGTGGTGAGCCTCGATATCGTGCCGGATGACGATAACCCACACGGGCAACTGTCCGCACACGATAGTTCGGGGGAATTGCTGGCCCAAGTGAGTGTGGGTCCAGGCTACAAATTGACTCGCGCTAGCGCCACGGCATGGATCGCGAGCGATTTTGCCGAACCTGCCGGGCGTTGATTTCAGACCTCGAACAAATTTCGTGGCAGGCCGCTCTGGCGGATAATCGAACTCATCGTGCCTCGTTTCAACTCCTGGTGGTCAGGCACAGGCACTGTAATTGTTGAGCCTGAGACGGTTTGCTGCATGATGATGTGGCTACCTCGTCGGCGCACTTCGACAAAGCCGTGTCGGGCAAGTATGGCGCAGACTGCGGCGCCACTAAGCACCGCGAGCTTAGGCATGAGCGACATCGATTTGTGTCACGTAAACTTCGTTCTTCAGACGCCGTTGTATCTCGCTGGGAGAGGCTGTCTCAAGGAACAGCTCAATGGCTTCGCTGAGGTTACTGCGTGCCTCCGCGACAGTTTCGCCTTGGCTCGCAATATCGAGGGCTGGACAGGTCGCAACATAACCATCCCCTTCGCGTTCAATAATGGCAGTGAACTGTTGCGACATCGCCGGTGTCCTCTAGTTGACTGGCTTCAGTTTAGCACAATCCCGACCATACCGCATCGATATCGGCCATGGTGCCGACGGCCTGAGCCTTAAGTGCCTTGTCGATGCGGCCAGCGAGGCCGGTCAGCACCTTGCCGGAGCCGATCTCGTAGACCTCGGTGACGCCGCTGGCGGCGAGCGCCAGCACGCACTCACGCCAGCGCACGGTGCCGGTGACTTGGGCAACCAGCAGCCGCTTGATTTCGGCCGGGTCGGACACCGGGGCGGCGGTGACGTTGGCTATCACGGGAACGGCGGGCTTGTTGACCGTGGCGGCGGCCAATGCGGCGGCCATAGCGTCGGCGGCGGGCTGCATCAGCGAGCAATGGAACGGCGCGGATACCGGCAACGGAATGGCGCGGCGCAGGCCGTGCGCCTTGCCGACTTCGGCGACCTTCTCGATTGCTGTTTTGCTGCCCGACAGCACGATCTGGGTGGGGTCGTTGTCGTTGGCGATATCGCAGACGCCGCCGCCTGCCGCCGCTGCATCTGCCGCAATCTTGCGGGCGACATCGAGGCTGACGCCTAGCAGTGCCGTCATCGCGCCGACGCCGACCGGCACGGCGGCTTGCATGGCCTGGCCACGCAAGCGCAGCAGCTTGGTGGCATCCGACAGGGAGAACGCACCGACGGCGGCGAGCGCTGAATATTCACCGAGCGAATGCCCCGCGACGAATTTCACTCTGTCGGCGAGGATAAACCCCTTTTCCTTTTCCAGCACGCGCATCACCGCCATCGAAACCGCCATCAGTGCCGGTTGGGCGTTCTCGGTGAGGGTGAGGGTTTCCTTCGGGCCGTCCCACATGATCGCGGACAGCTTCTGGCCGAGCGCGGCGTCGACCTCGTCGAAGACGTCTTGGGCGGCACGGAAATTCTGCGCGAGGTCGCGGCCCATGCCGACGTCCTGGCTGCCCTGGCCGGGGAAGATGAATGCGCGTGTCATATGGCTGCTCGCTGAGTTAACTCGGTTGATCCGAGAAACATGCAGCACGGCTCAGAGTCAAGACAGCCCCCGCAATGGTGCTGCGAGGGCTGTCAGTAACTCAACTTTAGACGCGGGCGATCAGGCCCAAGGACGGGCGGCTTTGGCCTTGTCTTCGTAGGTTTTGATGGCACTTTCTTTTTGCAGTGTCAGTCCAACATCGTCGAGGCCGTTGAGCAGACAGTGCTTGCGGTGCGGATCGATGTCGAACTTGATGCAGCCGCCATCAGGGCCACGGATTTCCTGGGCCTCGAGATCCACCGACAGCTTGGCGTTGGCCCCGCGGCTGGCGTCATCCATCAGCTTGTCGAGGTCTTCCTGCTTCACCTTGATCGGCAGGATGCCGTTCTTGAAGCAGTTGTTGTAGAAGATGTCGGCGAAGCCGGTTGAGATCACGCACTTAATGCCGAAATCGAGCAACGCCCAGGGCGCATGCTCGCGGCTGGAACCACAGCCGAAATTCTCGCCAGCAACCAGGATCTCCGCCTTCCGATAGGCTGGCTTGTTGAGCACGAAGTCCGGCTTTTCGCTGCCATCTTCGTTGTAGCGGATTTCCGAGAACAGTGCCTTGCCCAGGCCCGTGCGGACAATGGTTTTCAGGTAATTCTTCGGGATGATCTTGTCGGTGTCGATGTTGATCATCGGCAACGGCGCGGCGACGCCGGTCAATTTATTGAATTTCTGCATGGCTATTCCTAGAGGGAGTGGGGAGAAGGGAATAAGGAGTAGGAAGTGCCGAAGCCCAACTCCCTACTCCCGATCTCCCGCTTACCGTACGGCCGGATCGGCATAGCACTTGCGCATATATTCGCAACGGCGCGAGCCGGAGAAATGCATCGTGTCGCCTTTGGCCGGTGCGATGAAGCGACACACTTCCTCGACGCCGTCGTTGGTCAACCAACCTTCGCGACGGCCGCGTTGCACAGCGAAGCAATCGGCAGTTTCCTCATCAGGCCCACGGAATTGGTGGCCGCACTCGTGTGCGAAGATCCACAGTTTCACCGGGGTCGAAACTTTTGCCAGCAGGCGCGGATTGAGGATCAAGAAGCCTGGATAGGCGGCACCATAGTCATCAAGCTGGCTGTCCAGCACGGTGGGGCGATGGCCGCACACCAGTTTTCGCTTGTCGAGGACCAGCTCTCCGGCCGGTAAAATCCGTGAGTCGCCGCCGACATGAGCAACGTATTCTTCAGGCGTCGGTGGTCCCTCAGCCCCGGCCGGGCTCAGTCCAGCAAGCAGCAGCGAGACTAAGCCCGCCACTATTGCGCCCAAAATCCCGGCACCACGATGTGATCGCATTCGGTGTCTCTCAGCCCAGAAGCTCTATCATTCCCGCGACGCGAACCAGTTTCTCGAGCCAGCCTTGCCTGAAGATTTGGCAAAATCAATGCCGGACACTCGTCATACCCGGATTAATTGTTGCTCCTGGCCTGTTATTCTCGGCCAGATTCCCCGTCGCGCCCGTTCACCCGGTCACTGATGCCTCGATGTCTTCCATGTCGGCATCTGAGAATCCGAAGTGATGACCGATTTCGTGGACGAGAACATGGGTGACAAGATGGCCGAGTTGTTCATCGCCATCGGCCCAGTAGTCAAGAATTGCGCGGCGATACAAAAATACCATATCAGGCTCGCGCGAAACATCACCGACGCTCTTCTTATCAAGGCTGACCCCTTGATACAGGCCCATAAGATCGAAGGGATCGTCGATGCTGAGCTCATCGAGAACGTCATCATCGGCGAAATCCTCGACGCGGATCACCAGATCACCGCACATTTTGCGGAAATTTGCTGGCAATTTGTCCCAAGCGGCCGCAGCCAAGGCCTCAAAGTCGGCCAGACTGGGCGCGGTTAGATTCTGCCATTTGCTCGCGAGCGCCATTGGTCTTGTCCTTCGGCGGCGGACGTGTCGGCACGGTACAAATACCTGTGGAAACCAGTCAGCCGAATGAGTTGGGCGTTTCCAAAGGGAGACGCCATGTTCGGAAGGTTAGTCATAGGGTGTTCGCAGTTAAAGTACTAGCGCCCCTTTTGCTTGCGCTTCGTCTTCTGGCTCAACGTGAATCACGACTTCAGCACCCTCAATGGTGGCTTTGACAGCGGCTTCGATCCGGTCGCAAATCTCGTGCGAGCGAGCCACCGTCATGGCACCTGGCACCACCAGATGGCATTCGATGAACGTGGCACGCCCAGCCATGCGCGTTTTCAGGTCATGCACCTGCAGCGCGCCGGCGGCACTTGCAGCGATCGCCTTCTTGATTTCGGCCATGATCTCAGCAGTGACGCTTTCGTCCATCAGGCCGCGCACCGACTCGGTGGTCAGCCGCCAGCCCGCCCACAGAATGTTAAAGGCGACGACGGCTGCCAGAAGCGGGTCCAGGAAACTCCAGCCAGTGGCGAGCGCTAGCATCAGCCCGATCAGCACGCCAATCGAGGTCACGACGTCGGTGACGATGTGCCAGCCATCGGCCACAAGCGCCGGTGACCGCAAAAGTCGACCGCGCTTGATTAGCACCCACGCCCACAGGCCGTTGATCAAGGTGGCTGCCGTATTAATGATCAGCCCTTGCGTCGGCAGAGTCATGGTGCGCGGCGCATACCAGGCGGCATGGGCCTGGTGCAGGATCATCAGCGCCGCCGCCACAATCAGCCAACCTTCTAGCGCAACGGCAAAGTACTCGGCCTTGTGGTGGCCAAACGGGTGGCTGCGGTCTGGCGGGCGCTGGCTGATCCGCACGGCCACCAGGGCGGCGATGGCGGTGACGACATTGACGACGCTCTCTAGCGCATCCGAATACAACGCAACGCTGCCGGTTTTGACGTAAGCCAAATACTTCAGCGCCGTGACGATTAACGCCACGACGATGCTGATTGCGGCAAGGCGCGTGATGTCGCTCGTAGTTCGCACGCGTGAAGTCCGTTGGTTGGCGAGTCGCGGTCGCTCGTCCCGCCCTGTTCGGCGATCCCGGGGTCGGGGTCAACTGCATTGGCTGATGCCACCCCAACGCGGCAAACCTGGGAGCAAGCTGGGGACAACAAGCTGGCGCTACAACCTGTGCCATGATCTGCCGCAAAACCAAGCTATCGTTGAAGCCAGACTGATTCGGAGGCTTGGCTATGGGCGCGGCGCGAAAATTGACACCACCGGCGGCGGATGGGCTGAGCATGCTGATCGACGCTCAGGTCCAGGCGCAAGCTGAGATAGCGGCGGAACGGGTCAAGGCGTCGGCGTTTCTCGGCGTCACTCAATCGGCCAAGGGCTTTGCTTGGCGCGACCGGCTGGAAACCGGCCAGCAAAAACTCGCCACCACCATCAGTCAGCGCCACGGCCTGCCGGAGTTGCTGGGCCGGATGCTGGCGGCGCGTGGTGTCCATGTCGACACGGTCCCCTTATTCTTGGACCCGACAATTAAAGCATTGATGCCGGACCCCAGTATCTTGCGCGATATGGACCGTGCTGCAAGCCGGTTGGCGGATGCGGTCGTCGGCAAACAGCGGGTTGCCGTGTTTGGCGACTACGATGTGGACGGCGCTGCCTCATCGGGCCTGATGACGAGGTTCTTCGATCATCACGGCATCGCCAGCCGCATCTATATTCCGGACCGTCTGTTCGAAGGCTACGGCCCGAACCCAGCCGCCATCGAGGCACTGATCAAAGAAGGCGCACAGTTGATCGTGACGGTGGATTGCGGCACCACCAGTTTCGAGCCATTGGCGGTTGCCAAGACGTTGAATACTGATGTCGTTGTGATCGACCATCACCAGGCCGACGAGCGACTGCCGGATGTCCATGCGGTGGTGAACCCCAACCGCCAGGATGATCTGTCGGGCCTCGGTGCGCTGTGTGCCGCAGGTGTTGTGTTCCTAGTGCTGGTGGCAACCACGCGCGAACTGCGCAAACGCGGCCACTACGCATCGTCCGGTCTCGCCGAACCAAAGCTGATGGACCTGCTGGATATCGTCGCGTTGGCCACGATCGCCGACGTGGTGCCCTTGGTTGGCCTGAACCGTGCCTTCGTGACACGCGGCCTGCAGGTGATGAAATCGCGCGACAATCTTGGGCTGCGCGCGCTGTTTGATGTCGCCGGTTTAAACTCTCCGCCAACGCCCTACACGCTCGGCTTCGTGCTGGGTCCGCGCATCAATGCCGGTGGCCGTATCGGTGACGCGGGCTTGGGTGCCAAACTTCTGGCCACCGAGGATGAGGCTGAGGCCATCAAAATTGCAGCGCTGCTCGACAAGTTGAACAAAGAGCGCAAATCGCTGGAAACGCAGATGCTGGAAGAGGCATTTGCCACCGCCGATCACATGATCACGGAAAACCCGGACGTGCCAATCATCGTCACGGGCTCCGAGACTTGGCATAAAGGCGTCGTCGGCCTCGTTGCCAGCCGTCTGATGGACCGGTTCCGCCGCCCAACCTGCATCATCTCGTGGTCGAAAAGCGGCGACGGCTCGGCCGAAGAAGGCACGGGATCGCTGCGGTCGATCAACGGCGTCGATATCGGCGGCGCGGTGCGGGCCGCCGTCGCTGAGGGGCTGCTGATCAAGGGCGGCGGCCACGCCATGGCGGCGGGCCTCACCGTCAAGCGCGATAAGCTCGAGGCGCTCAACGCGTTTCTGATCGACCGGGTGAAGGTCACGTCGACTGCGGCGCGCGAGCGGTCCGGGCTGGAGATCGATGGCGCGCTGACGCCCGCCGCCTGCAACAACACGTTGCTGGACCTGATCGAGCGCGCTGGTCCCTACGGCCAGGGCAACCCGGCACCGCGCTTTGCCTTCCCGGCACACCGTATCAAATTCGCCAAGATCGTCGGCGAAAACCACGTGCGCTGCACTCTTGAAGCGGGCGACGGCTCGCGCCTTGATGCCATCGCTTTCCGCGCCGCCGGTCAGCCGCTCGGCGACCTGCTGCTAAGCGGTGGCGCGTCGCCCCTGCACATCGTTGGCACGTTGAAGCGCGACACCTGGGGCGGTCGCGAGAAGATCGACCTGACCATCGAAGACGCCGCGACGCCGGGGCGGTGAAGTTTAAGCGTTAACTGACGAGTGAACATACCAGGCATCAAACTGGCTGAACGGTTGCAGTACTTGGCGGTAGCCGTTGGCCGCCAACAGCGCGCTGATCTTGGCCAGCCTGGGGGCGTCGAAGTTGTGCTCTACAGTGAGCACCAGAGGGCGGAACCGGGCAAAGTCCAAACCTTTCAGAATTTCGAACTCCGATCCCTCTGTATCCACTGAGAGATAGTCAATGATCGGCGGTGCGCCATGCTCGCTGAGCAAATCGTTGAGGCTGACCGTTGGCACTTTGATCATCTGATGCGCCGAGGTGGAGCCGCGCCTTTGAATGGTCTCGACGATGCCAGACAATTCGCCCGCCCCAGTTTCGCAGATGAACTCGACGTCACGGCCACTCTCGCTGAACACCGCGCGGGTATCGAGGGTGGCGGTGCGGCTTGCTTTGATCCGGGTGTGGAACTCCGGGTTTGGTTCGGCTAGCAGTCCGCGCCAGCCATAGTCGCGCTCAAGCAGCACGCTGTTCGACAAGCCTTCGCCGTCGCCAACACCGACTTCGACAAAATAACCGCCGCGCTTGTGCTTGAGGGTCTGCAGCACAAACAGGTCCTGGCCGATCTGCGCTTTCGCCCCCGCTGGTGGCGCAATCACGGCTTTGAAGAACTGCGCGCTCGGATCATTGCTGTCAGCCGTCGATGCAGCCTGCCCGCAGGCACGCCATGCCAACGCTAGGAACGGTCCGTGATCGACATTGCGGATCGAAAGCCGGTGGGCGGCGCGATAGTTCATCGGGTCCGCCGCCGCAGCCCGTGCCAGCATCGTGTCGGACTTCAGTGCCCGGCTCACAAAGTACAGCAGGTTGGACCAGACCACGCGCACGATATCGGCCCACATAGGCAGTAACTCCCGAACGGTTGATGATTGTCAGTAGAGGGGCTGTTGCATCAGCGCAAGCATGGGTCTCACGTTAACGGAAAGCCCGTGGATCAAACTGTTGGATGGCCTCGATCAGGGCGCGGACGGCGAGGTCGGCATCGGCCGTCGTGATGGATTCGGAGGGGTTGTGGCTGATGCCGCCTTTGCAGCGCAGGAACAGCATGCCCATCGGCCAGCGCTTTGCAATCGCCATCGCATCGTGGCCAGCGCCGCTGGCGAGCTCAACCACAGGCTGCTGCAGGCGTTCCAGGCCCGCCGAAAGCAACGCCATCACCCGCGGATCGGCGCTGGCGGCGGGCTCGTCGTAGGTGGTTTCGCTGGCAATGACGACGCGCCGCCGTTTGGCGATTTCGGCGAATGTCGACGTCAACGCCGCAATCTTGGCGTGGCGGACAGAATCGACCGGATGGCGCAAATCCAAGCTGAACTGGGCCGATGCCGGGATGACGTTGACCGCCCCAGGGCTGGCGCTGATCTGCCCCACCGTCGCGACCAAATCGGCGGTGGCCAATCCCAGGCTCTCGACGGCGAGGATCATTTCGGCGCTGGCCGCCAGCGCATCCCGCCGCAGCG